>JBFGYY010000199.1:0-5927 GCA_041587095.1 Motiliproteus sp.
CCCCCTGCATCACATCCCGATCGGGCGCTACCGAAAGCTGGTCGGATATGTCGGCGACCAGGCGCCACTGTTGCGGGGAAGCTTGCGCAAGAACCTGTTGTATCGTCACGGTAAAGTATCGGCCGCTCAACGGGATGCCGCCGCGAACGCCGCAGATATTCCGGCCCTGATCCGCAGTTTACCGGCCGGAAGTACGTTTAATCTGGGCGAACGCGGCAGTCATCTGTCGCGCGGTCAGCAGCGCCAGGTCGCGTTAAGCCGTGCGCTGACCACGACTCCTGCACTACTACTGATCGACGATATCGATCAGGGACTTTGCGAGCAGCAGCGGCAAAAGCTGCTCACCCTGATCCGGAACTACACCGGCACGCTGATCTTCAGCGCTTCCAGCCCTGAATTCATGGCATTGGCTGATAGCTGCTGGACCCTGGATAACGGCCGCCGCATCGACGTGCCGCATCCGATCATCCCATCCACATCAAGCCAGGACGCGAACCATGACGACATTCATAGACACCCCTGCGGCGCAGCCTGAAGGCCAGACCCAGTCCTGCCGCAGCCCCGCTGAACCCGACACCCGCTATCTGTTGCGCTGGCCCTGCCAGCCGGGCACGGCGTTAAACCCTGTTAACGAGGCCGCCGCGTCCCCCCCAGAGCGGCGCAACCCGCAGATTCTTGTGCTGGTCCACGGCATCAGTCGCCAGGCCCAGTTACTGATCGACAGCTTCTCCGCAATGGCTGATCAGCATAATTTGCTGTTGCTTGCGCCGGTCTTTGACCGCGAAAACTATCCGCACTACCAGCAGCTGGGATTGCGGGCTGGCGAGCGACGCGCGGACCTGCGTTTATTACGCCTGCTCAAAGAGGTCGGCCGTATACATCGCGTCGATACCGATTCGGTCCACCTGTTCGGTTATTCGGGCGGTGCCCAGTTCTGTCAACGCTTCGCCCTGCTTAACCCACACCGGATCCGCTCGCTGATTTTAGGTGCTCCGGGCTGGTACAGCCTGCCCGACGAGCAACTCAGCTATCCTTACGGCATCGGCCCCAGCGCCAGCCGGCCCGCCTGGCGACCAAAGCTGCAGCCTTTCCTCAAAATCCCCGGTCTGGTCGTCATCGGTGGCGCGGATACCCGCCGCAATCGCAGCCTGAACCGGCATCGTAAGATCGACAGGCTGCAAGGCAAAAACCGGCTTCAACGCGCCAAAAACTGGTTGCAACAGGTCGAGGCACTGCAGCACACGCCCGGCGAACCGCCAACAAGCAGCCTGATGGTGGCGCCGAATATCGGCCATAGTGCCGCCAACCTGCTCACGGATGCCGCGCTACAGCGCTGCATGGCCGACTTCCTCTGCCAGCATGCTGAACCCGCAAAAACTGCACGCAGCTTAGGGAAAAAAGATGCCTTAACCGTAACAGACCAGCAACTGCAGCGGCTGCACAGCACAATGCGCGCGCTGCTCAGGTATCAACACGATGACAATGAGGAGGATGACCTTAGCGCTTTCGATTGCGCGCCACCCTCTGACTGGAACAGACAGGATATTTTGCCTACCCTTAAAGAGCGGCTCTACGATGATCCGCCCCTTTTAATCCCCAGGAACAGTGGTAGGTGGCCTTATGAACAGCCAACAATTACATGAGCTTCCCAAGGAAACGGCTCTGCATCTGATGGACAAGATGAATCGCGAACACCCGGAAGACGTGCTGCTCTGGGCACGGGTATACGGTAGCCAGAACACCGCACGCTCGGCACGGCTGATCGGCATCGACAGGGAAGGGATGGACCTGGAGCTTGAATTTGAAGGAACAACACCAAAGCGCTTGAATATTATGTTTGGCCAGCCCCTGGATAAGGACGATGAAGCCGAACACCGGCTGGAAGAGCTGTCGCATAAGGCCCATGATCTGGCGGGGGACAACACCCGCACCATCATTGGCCAGAGCATATCCAAGCATATTTCCCGCTGGTTAGGCTGGCAGGGACACTGACCCCGAACAGCAAACCGCTTGAAAACACCAGGCAACGCGGGCAGCTAAGCTGCCCGCAAATTGCTCTCGCCCTCCACGCTATCACCAAGTTCCAACACGAACACCTTTTGGTGTGCCTGTAGCTTGAAGCCTGTAGCCTGTAGCCTGCTGTACTTAACTCTGATTCTGCGCTTCGGCCACCGCCACGGCGGTCATATTGAAAATACTGCGCACGCTGGTGCTGGGCGTGAGTATATGCACCGGCATTTTGGCGCCCATCAGAATCGGTCCTACCGAAATGCCACCACCGAGCGTCTTCAACAGGCCATAGGCGATATGCGCCGAGTCCAGGGTCGGCATCACCAGCAGGTTGGCCTGACCACGCAATACCGAATCGGGGATAACCCGGTTGCGCAACTCCTCGGAGATAGCGGTGTCCGCATGCATCTCCCCTTCCACCACCAGATTGGGCTCACGCTGCTGAATCAGCAGGCGCGCTTCACGCATCTTATTCGCCGAGGGCAGGTTGCTGGTGCCGAGGTTTGAATGCGACAGTAAGGCGGCTTTGGGGACGATACCGAAGCGCAACATCTCCTGTGCGGCCAGCAGTGTGGTCTGGGCGATCTCCTCGGCACTGGGATCCGCCGAAATATGGGTGTCGCAGACAAAGAAAGTTCCCGTCGGCAGACTCAGCACGGTAAGCGTGGAAAACTCCTGCACATCATCGGCCTTGCCGATCAGGTTGCGCACCTGCTCCAGGTTAAGATGAAAACGGCCATGAGTACCACAGAGCATCGCATCGGCGTCGCCGCGCAGGCACATCATGGCGGCGATCACCGTACGATCGGCGTGCAGGATACTCTTGGCTTCATCGGGTGAAATCCCTTTGCGGCTCATCAGCGACGTATAGTGCGCCAGGTAGGGTTCAAACCAATCGCCACCCAGCTGATCCACCAGGGTGAAATCGATATCTTCGCGAATCCGCAACTGCAGTTCGCTGATGCGTTGACGTATCTTTTCCGGACGCCCGACCAGAATAGGACGGGCCAAGCCTTCGTCAACCACCTGCTGAACCGCCTGCAGAACCCGGTTGCTGTCACCTTCGGCAAACACAACACGCTTGGGATCCTGCTTGGCACGCTCAAGAATCGGACTCATAACCTGACTGGAACGATAGGCATAGCGCGCCAGACTGCGCCGATAACCTTCAAGATCGGCGATGGGTCGGGTCGCCACCCCGGTTTCCATGGCCGCTTTGGCCACCGCCGGAGCAACCTCAAAGATCAGGCGCGGATCAAAAGGCTTGGGAATCAGGTAATCGGCGCCGAAACGCAACGGTTCGCCCGCATAGGCTTTCTGTACCCGGTCGATCGGTTCAGCGGTCGCCAGATCTGCCAGCGCGCGCACGCAGGCCAGCTTCATCTCCTCATTGATGGTGGTCGCGCCGCAATCCAGAGCGCCCCGGAATATAAACGGGAAGCAGAGCACATTGTTGACCTGGTTGGGGTAATCCGAGCGACCGGTGGCAATCAGGGCATCGGGACGCGCGGCCTTCGCCTCATCGGGTGTGATCTCCGGGTTGGGATTGGCCAGCGCCATGATCATCGGGCTTGGCGCCATTTTCTTAACCATCGCCGGCTTGAGTACGCCGGCTGCCGACAAGCCAAGGAACACATCGGCATCGTCGATCACATCATCAAGCGTGCGCGCGTCGGTAGCCTGCGCGTAACGAACCTTATATTCATCCATCTGCTCGGTGCGGCCTTCATAAACCACGCCCGCGATATCGGTGACCCAGATATTCTCTTTCGGCAGCCCCAGCTTAACCAACAGATCCAGACAGGATAAGGCCGCGGCGCCCGCGCCGGATGCCACCAGCTTAATCGTCTTGATATCCTTGCCGACAACACGCAGACCGTTATAGATCGCGGCTCCGGCGACGATGGCCGTACCGTGCTGGTCGTCATGAAACACCGGTATGTTCATGCGCGCCTTGAGGGCTTTCTCGATAACGAAGCACTCGGGCGCCTTGATATCTTCCAGATTGATGCCACCGAATGTTGGCTCCAGACGCGCCACGGTATCGACAAACAGTTGCGGATCGGTCTCGTCAATTTCGATATCAAACACATCGATGTTGGAGAATTTTTTAAACAGTACCGCCTTCCCTTCCATCACCGGCTTGGAAGCCAGAGCACCGATAGCGCCCAGCCCCAGTACAGCGGTACCGTTGGTAATGACCCCGACCAGATTCGCCCGAGCCGTGACCGTGGCCACTTCAGCCGGGTCGCGGACGATTTCGTTACAGGCAGCAGCAACACCCGGTGAATAGGCCAGCGCCAGATCGCGCTGGGTCGCCATGGGTTTGGTCGCCACGATAGCCAGTTTTCCGGCCGGTCCCTGACGATGGTAGGTCAATGCATCTTTATCGAAATCGCTGGACATAATCCTGTATCACCCTAATTCTGACAGTTTGTGAGCGCGGCATCCCGGCTTAAACCCTGTACCAGGAGTGGTTTTCCACCCAAAGGAACATGGCAAAGCAGCGGAATTCCACCGGTCTCAGGCATAACGCCATTCATTGTTATAAGAATCAGAGAGATGAGCAGTTTCTATGCCAACAAAAGCAAGGCGCTGTTTGTCACCGAATGCCAGGCCGGGGACCGGATGCGCAAGGCGTTACCGGCTGGATCGGCAGCACGAGCGTAAAGGCGCTGCCCTGCTCCGGGCCGGACTCGACCTCGATATATCCCCCATGGTCTTCAGCGATACCGAATGACACCGACAGTCCCAGCCCCGTCCCGGTACCCACAGGCTTGGTGGTAAAGAAGGGTTCGAAAATACGCTGACGCTGCGCCTCGCTCATGCCGCAGCCATTATCGCGCACACAGATACCGACGTAATCGCCGTCACGGTGGGTGGTCAGGGTGATCTCGCCGCGTTTTTCGATGGCCTGTCCGGCATTAACCAGCAGGTTGACCAGCACCTGACTGATACGGCTTGCCGCGCAATGCACCGGTGGAAGCTCGGCGTATTGCCGGTGCAGCTCAACTTTGTACTTGAGTTCATTCCAGACGATGCTAACCGAATTTTCGACAATTTCGTGCAGATCCGCCGGTGCGAACGCCTCACCGTCATCGACCCTTGAAAAACTTTTCAGGGATTGCACGATACGCGCGACCCGGTCGACACCGTCGAGGTTTTCCCGGATCATCGCTTGCAAGTCTTCACCCACAAACGCGAAATCCAGCTCTTGCAGCAGCGCGTCAATCCGCGCCTGCCAGCGGGGGTCATCGGCGGCAATTGCCGGCAACGCGGCAAATCCGCTCAGCAACAGGTCAACCGAGCGCTGCATACTGCCCAGGTTGGATTTGATAAAACCGATAGGGTTGTTGATCTCGTGCGCCACGCCCGCCGCCAACTGGCCCACCGAAGCCAGCTTTTCAGAATGCAGCAGCTTCGCCTGCGCGTCGCTCAATTCTGCGGTACGCAGGGCAACACGCTGCGATAGCGCCTGGCGCTGACGCTCATTCTCCTGACCAAGGCGCAGATTACGGTAGGCAGACACCAGCGCGTGCTCGAAGATATCCATTAAGTGTTTTTCGCTCTCAGTGAGCGGCAACACATCGGACAGCATCACTACTAGCGCAGGCCCGGGCTCATGGGTAACAACCAGAATAAGATTGCCATCCTCCAGACGGACCCGCTGGTGCCAAAGACAATCACGTACACACGACAGTAATTCGACGGGCATGATCTTCTCTAGCATACACTCCGCATCGCCCAGCCAGGGTGCACGCCCCTGAATCAACTTCAGCTGCTCATCCTGATATTCTGCCGCCCAACAAGAATCCGGCAAACCTGTCGGGGTAGAAAAACGTAACCCGGCCTGCAGCTGCTCGAGCAGACCGGTCACGAATGGCTCATCACCACTCTGGCTATAGATAGTCGAAATA
>JBFGYY010000200.1:0-5888 GCA_041587095.1 Motiliproteus sp.
AAAGCGGCGGGCAAGCGCTGCTACCTGCGCCTGTACGCCACCCCCGGCAACGAAGACCTGCCTCAGGTTCGCGAGATGATCACCATGGCGATGCAGCTGCCCTTCGACGCCCTGGAGGTCCATAACCTCGGCGTGCTGCGTATTCTGAAGGAGATGGGCTGCAAATTTCCGGTGCATCTCGGTGTTTTCGGTAACCTGTATACCGATGCCACGGCGCGGGTGCTGAAGGAGTTTGGCGTCACGCGGGTCTATCCCAACCCGGAACTGAGCCTGAAAGAGATCGTGTATATCCGCGACAATACCCCCATTGAGGTGCAGGTCCCGGTTCACGGCAAGATTCCGCTGGTGATTTCCGAAACCTGTTTTATCGTCGAACATGCCAACGGGGTGACCCAAAAAGCCTGTGCTAACGGCAAAACGGTGTGTAACTTCCCCTGTAATCAGGACTACTGGCTCAATCGCAGTAACGGCAAGTGGGTGCTGAAGGATACCGGGCGTATGACCCTCAGCGGCAAAGATCTGTGTCTGCTGGAGCATATCCCGACGCTAATCGGGCACAATCTTGAGCACTTTTATGTACAGAGCCATGGCGAAACACCCGAGTATGTCGCAACCGTGGGCCGCCTGTACCGGGAAGCACTGACCCAGGCCACTCAAGCCGCCGCCGAACCCGCTGACCAGCAGGATGCCCTGGGTGAACTGACCGCCCTGTCCAAGGAAGGTCTGTGTAACGGCTATTACTTTGAGGGTGCCGGCCAGACCTATATCGGGAGGGGCTGAGCATGGCAAATCGACACGCAACGGCTGGCGGCAATGTGAATGGCAACGCCAGCAGACATAATCCCTGCCTGCTGGCACCCGCCGGTTCTCTGGAGATGGCCCGTGCGGTAGTCGATGCCGGCGCCGATGCCTTCTATATGGGACCGCTGGGCTGGAGCCGCCGCCCTTACGAATCGGAGATGAGTGACGATGATATTCACCGCGCCATCGATTACGCCCTCGCGCATGGCCGCGACGCCCGCATTGTCCTCAACACCTTTCCCAGCCCGATGGAGATGGACGCATTCCTGCACAAGGTCGATACCTTTGCTAACTGGGGTGCCTCGGGGTTTATCGTCACCGATATCGGTGCCATCCGGCTGATCAAGGAGCGCCATCCCGACACGCAGGTCCACGTCAGCATCGGCAGCGGTATCACCAATGCCAAGGATGCCAGCTTCTACGAAGCGGTCGGCGCCGATCTGCTGATCCTGCCCTACCGCTGGGGTGAAGCGGAGATCGAAGCGGTTAACCGTGTCTCTTCCATCGGTCTGGAAGTGTTTCTGTTCGAAACGGTGCAAACCGGCAAGATCTGCCCGGGAAAATGCATCATGAGTTCGTACCTGAAATTTCGTGAATGGCGTGAATCCGAAGGTAAAGACTACTTCTTTGGCAGCGCCAACCGCGGGGCCAAAGAGTGCTATCGGGTGTGCCAGACCAACTGGGCCTTTGGTCAGAGCCCCGACGATAGTCAGAAATTGAAACTACGCCGTGACGCCCACCTGATGCTGGACCAGATACCGGCCTTTATTGAACGCGGCGTCGGCTATTTCAAACTGTCCGGGCGGGAACGGCCCACCGCTATGATCCGGGATCTGGTGCATTTTTACCGCAAGGTGATCGACGGCATTCAGGATGGCAGCCAGACCGATATGCGCCCCTACCGGCCCGAGCTGGAACAGCTGCGCGAACGCTGGGTGCAGGCCAAGGCAAAGCGGGTCGACACGCTGATGGACCGCGCTCACAGTTATGGGGATGCCATTGTGCTGACCTCTGTCGATGCCGGTCCGGCAATTGCCCTGAGCGCTGGCGCCGCGAGGCCGGCCAATGGCTGATCCGATCCTGCGCTGCGCTTTCCAGCCCACCGGCAGTCCCCACTGGCTGATGCAAACCATCCGCCAGCAGGGACTGGACGGTCGGCACGGCTTTCGTCTGCAGATCGATTATCATACCGATCGCCTTCGCCCGCCCGCTGCGCAGCGCGGATCAAACCCGCAACACGCCACTCCCACCGCCTGGTACCCCGCCGAGCAAGCGTTGCTTGACGCCAAAGTGGACGTTATCGATGCCGACTGGCTGCGCCTGCGTGCAATGCGTCATGCCGGCCATGCCCTGCAGGCCGTAGCGCCCTATGGTCTGATTCTCGGTGCCCTGATTGCACCGGCAAACAGCCCGGTGCGGCAACTCAGCGACCTGCCGGGGCAACGGGTAGCCATGGTCAGCCGTCAGGATAAAAACTGGCGTTTAACCTGCGCGTACGCAGACCAGCATCGCACTGAGCTGACCGCGCAAGGCGGCCTTGACCGGCAAGTGACGGCGCTGGAGCTGGGGTCAAATATGGCCATCTGTGCGCAGATGGACAGCGGCGGGTTTGACGCGGCGCTGGTGCAGTGGCCGCAACTGCCGGCACTGCTGGCCAGCGGTGCACGCTTGCTGCTCGACATCGCTCAGGTGCCGCGGGCCCTGGGTGCAGACCTGTCCGCCACCAGCTTTTTTGTCATGCGCGAAGACACCATCGCCGCAAACCCCGCAAGGGTAAACGGGTTTATCGAAGCCTGCCGGGACGCCGCCGACCTCTTGAGGAGCAATGAAGCCCTGTGGCGCCGGCTCATACTACACAGCAACCGGGACACGGACCCGCAAACGCTGACCCCGCTGCGTCAGGCCTGGATGGCACGTATCAGCACGGACTTTGCGCAAAGCGACCTGTCCGCACTGGCCCGGCTTGAGCAACGACTCGCCCCCCCTCTGGCTGATGGCCCGTTAGCGCCACTGGACGAGCTGTTCGCCGCGCCCTATTTCACTCCGGAGACGCCGCCATGCACGCGCTCATCTCCGGCTTTGGAGACATGATCATGGTACAACTAATGGCCCCGGGCGGAACCCGGGAGATGGCAATTGCCGCACTCGACCATGGCGCCGACTCGGTATTCGTTGGCCCCCGCGGCTGGAGCCGTCGCCCCCGAACCGACGAGCTCACCGATGCAGAACTGTTCGACGTGATCGACTTCGGCGTGGCAACGGGCAAAGATGTGCGTGTCGCGATCAATGTGATGCCCAGCCCGCAGGAGATTCCGCAGTTTCTGCGCAAGATCGAGCAAGTGGCCCACCGCGGCGCACAGGGCGTGATGCTCTGTGACCCGGGTTGTATCGCTCTGGTACGGCAACAGTTTCCCGAACTGGAAATTCATGTCAGTGTCACGGCCGGGGTCTTCAACCTCGAAGATATCAACCTCTATGCGCAGCTCGGCGCCGATATCGTGGTGATTCCCTACCGCTGGGGCGTCGATGAGATCGAACAGATCCGCGACGCCGCCGGCATGCAACTGGAAGCCTTTATGTTCCAGCCACCGCAGCGCAGCTGGGTCTGCCCGGGCCGCTGTTACTCCAGCAGCTACTTTCATATCCACCACAAAGAGGATGAAAGCCAAAAGGATCAGTTTATCGGCAGTGCCAGCCGTGGCGGCAGCTGCCACCGTATCTGCCGCAGTGACTGGGCGATGATGCAGGGCGCCACCAAAGCCGGCGAACGCCATGTGACCCACCGTGAAGACCTCAAAGCCAGTCCGGAACTGCTGCTCTGGGAACTGCCCCTCTATCTGGAAATGGGCGTTTCGCGACTGAAAATTCCGGGCCGTGAACGATCCATCCCCCTGGTTTGCGCCATCGTCTCGCTCTACCGCCGGGCCGTGGATCAGATTCTGGCCGGTAACCGGGATATGCGCGGCTTCGAAGAGGAGTGGCGTCAGATTAAGGGACGCTGGAACCGGGAAAAGCGCAAGCGCGACAGTAACCAGATCGACCTGGCGCTGTCCTAAATCATTCGCGGAGAAAGCTCATGAATCAGGCGCTGAAAGTCCCGCCCCGGGAGCACACTGCGTGCGATGCCCCGCCGGCTCTGCTGCTATGGTTGTCGCAGCCATCGGCGCAGAATCCGGCGCTGGTCGGTGCCAAGACGGCGCGGCTTGCGCAACTGATGGCAAACGGCATGGCGGTGCCGGAGGGGTTCTGTCTGACCGTCGAGGCTTACCAGCAGGCGCTATACCCGGCGCCGGTGGCCGTCCGCGCCGAGCAGCGTGCCCTGATCAGCAACGCACCCAGCGCGAGCCAACCGATTGTTTTACCCGGTCTGGCTAACCTGCAGCCGCAACTCTTCGCAGCCTTCCGCCAGCTGCGATTGCGCCACCCCGGCTGCCGGGTCGCCGTGCGCAGCAGCGCTCCCGAGGAAGACGGCGCCACGGCCAGCTGGGCGGGGATCTTCGAATCGGTCCTGCATATCGATAACGAACAGGCACTACTCAGCGCCGTCACGCACTGTTACCACTCCCTGCATAGCGCAACGGCCAGCGCATACCGAGATCAGCAGCGCTTACAAGGCACGCTTGAAACGGAAAGTAGCAGAAGTAATAGCCGCAACACAGAGCCCTCGGTGGTTCCGAGCATGGCCGTGCTGATTCAGGTACAGGTCGACGCGCAGGTATCCGGAGTGCTGTTTACCCGTAACCCTCTGACTAACGATCCGGCGCAACTGTGTGTGAATGCCGTGCAGGGTGTCGGTGAAAGTCTGCAAAACGGTGCTGCCAGCGGCACGCGTTTCGTTATACCCCGCCATGCGCCGACGGGAATTTCGCAGCAGCGGACCCAGACGCCACGCGGCAGCGCAGGCGCGTTAAGCAGCGCACAACTGACCCAGTTGCGGCAGCAGGCGCTGCGGGTCGAGTCCCTGATGGGTCCAGATCAGGATATCGAGTTCGCCTTCGACCACCGACGACTCTGGCTGTTACAGGCCCGCCCTATTCCCGACCTTGTCAGCCGGCCGCAGACCCGCCAGCAGTACCTGCACGCCGAGCAACAGGCCCTGCAACAAAAACTGCAGCGTTTGCAGCAGCGCGGCGTGCTCGGCTGCGGCGCGGGCGTACTCAGCAACAGCAATATCGGCGAGCTACTGCCCAGCCCGACCCCGATGAGTTTCGGTCTGTTTAAACAGATTTTCACCGGACAGGGTGGCGCGATACCCCGTGGCCGCCGCTATCTGGGCTACCGTATCGATGCGGCGCGCAATGGGGCGATGTTCACCCTTGTGGCCGGACAACCCTACTTTCATCTGGAACTCGATGCACTGACATACCACTACCAACAGCCGCAACCGATTGCTGCCTACCTGCAGCAGGTGCGGGATAATCCGCAACTGGCCAACTACCCCGAATTTGGCCTCTACGAGCAGTTTTCCAGCGACGACTCCGCGACGAAACCGGGCCCTTTATCAGCGCAGCCGCCGCCATTAAACGGGGATAACAGCGATCGGCAACGACAGGATTTTGCCCGACAAGCCAGCGCATACCTGCAGCACTATCGCCAGAGCGTTGCCGCGCAACTGGCAACCCGTTGTCACCAGTCACACGCTCCCGGCACAACGCCGGCTGCCCTGATCGATCAGATCGAGGCGCTTATCCAGCATCTGCAGCAATACAGCTGCTATCACTTTGTTATTGTCGCGCGTCTGGGCTTTTACTTTGCCGCCAGCCTGCGCCGACAGCTGACCCATTTGTGCCCTACCGGGCTGCCCGCTACCCGGGGCCCTGAGGGGCAAGATCTGCCCGCCCTGACGAGCGAACAACTGCTGAGTCAACTGTTGCAGGCGCTACCCGGCAGCCGGATCAGCGAACAAGGCCACGATGAGGTGGCCATGCAGCGCGGTGAGCTGACGCTCGAATGCTTTTTGCAGCGCTACGGTCATCTGGCCGAAAACGAACTGGAAATAGCCCTGCCCCGTTTTCATGAACACCCCGAACAGCTGCAGGCGCTGTTAGCCCGTGATGACACTCAGCACGATGCGGGTTTTCGGACGC
>JBFGYY010000201.1:0-5873 GCA_041587095.1 Motiliproteus sp.
GCCGCTGCTCGCCGCGCTGGATGAAGAGCACCTCCCAGATGAAGGGCCGTGTTCCGGAGGCGGCCACGCCTTCGGGTACGCCATCGAACAGGTACTCCCAAGCGACATCGGGACCGAGCACGTCCGCCCCGCCGTCGCGGAAGGCGGGAATGGCGGCGCTGTCGCCGCGATGATCCCGCTGATAGAAGTCGATCCGCACGGTGCTCGGCCCATCGCTCTCGCCGTTCCGGCGCAGGGTCATCGTGCCCGCCAGCGGCCGCTGAAACCGCTCGAAGCGGGCCAGGGTGAACGGCCCGGCGCTGGGCCACATCTGCTCGTTCCATTGGTCGGCGAACGTGAGGGGCGCCACCGCGTGGGCGGGTACCACCACCGGGAAGAGGCTGCGGTAGATGCCCAGGGGTTCGCTCAACGTAACGGTGAAGGTGTGGTCGGCGGCCGTTGCTAGCCCGTCCTGTGGGCCTGAAAGGTCCGGGCCCAGGTGGTTGCTGAGGGTGCCGATACCATCGATATGCACGGCGACTTCGTCACCCGGATACATCTGACCCATACCGCGCGGGGTGCCGGTTAAAATCAGGTCGCCGGGCATCAGCGGCATGATGCGTGAGATATAGGACACCAGCTGCGGAATGGAAAACAGCAGATCGGAGGTGCAGGCCTGCTGCCTGATCTCACCATTAACCCGGGTCTCGATGCGCAGGTTATTCGGATTGATATCGGTCTCGATCCAGGGGCCAAAGGGGGCAAAGCCGTTAAAACTCTTGGCCGAACCGAAGTTGTTATCTTCAGCTTCCTGGATATCGCGCGCAGTCACGTCATTGGCGCAGCAATAGCCGAGAATATATGCAGGGGCATCGTCACTGCTGATATGTTCAGCCCGGCGGCGGATCACCACGCCCAGCTCGCCTTCAAAGTCGATGCGACGGCTCAGTGCCGGATAGGGGATCTGGCAGCGATGCCCGGTGATGGCCGTAGGCGGCTTGAGAAAAATCAGCGGTTGTGTGGGTAACCGGTGACCGTCCTCGGCGTGGGCGCGGTAATTGACACCGGCTGCAACGATTTTTGTGGGCTGGCTCGGCGGTAACAGACGCACCGAATCCAGGTTAAAACTGCGCCCGGTTCGCACCGGCTGGTCGGCAAAGGGGCTGCGGATCTCGATGATTTTTTGCTGACGAATGATGCCGTGATACACACGCCCCGACATGCTGAAGCGGCAAAGTTTCATGACAGCCCCTCTTGGTTTACCCGCCGCTGGTGGTATGCGTGCAGCGAGGCGACCAACTCGGGATGGGGTTCTGCCTGAGGGCGGACCGCCTGAATATGGCTGATCGCCGCGTCGAGCGACAGGTTTTCGAATTGATGCAGGTAGCTGGCCACTAATGCCGGTGAGCGGGAGATGCCCATCTCGCAATGGACCATAACACGGCGACCGGATTGTAATTGGCTATGCAAGAAGTCCATTGCCTGACCGATCATCTCATCCGGCAGCGGAATACGGTCCCGGACGTCCAGTTGCATCTGGACACGCACCCCTTCAGGGCGGGCAATGCTGGCAAGGCTGAGCAGCACATCAACACCTTGCTGCTTCAGTAAGTCGCTATTGCAGGCATCGACACGGCTGCCGACGAGCAATTGATTCGTGATCGGGGTCATCACCGTCTACTCTATTAGGAGGCTCTAAAGCAGCCCCTGTTGTTTTTTATTTTTGTAGTGATTTACAGCTATTACCGATAGTACGGCGACTACGAATCGGTCCCTATTGCACCGGATGAGGAAAAAAGCGCTACTTTGGTACTGAAAAAAACGATATGGATGTCAAAAATGATATATGGCAACGGAATTGTGTTCGAGGTCTATTTGTGCCGTTGGCAGGCTGAGCGAGACGGGTTTAATTTCTACGACGATATTGTGATATTTATCAATAGATACCGGTGGTATGCTGGCCAGCCCCGAGGCCAATTTCTGGCGTGTAAGGACTGATTTGAGTCCGCAGGATTACAGCGCGTGGTTTGCGATCTATCCGCTTTGTTAGCGACGAGTATTTATGTTTCGACTGCAACGTTTTTTTTCGGCCACTAGCCTGATTCTTATTCTGATTACTGCGGTTGTATTGGGGGTGTTCTATCGGCATCTGTCGATCAGTTTGTTGCTCGATGATGGTGAAAATAAAAATGTGGCCATCACCCAGGTGCTGGCCAACGGCCTCAGCGCACAACTCGAAGACGTACTCTCAGCGCCTTCATTGATGCAAGACGAGGCATCGGTAAGTCAGCTGAAACGCCAGCGCTTACATGCTGAAATCGAAAAACTGATTAGCGGTCTGCCGGTGGTAAAAATTAAACTCTACACGCCGTCGGGGATGACGGTTTATTCCACCGATCCGGCACAGATCGGTGACGATCAACAAGGTAACTCTGCCATTCAGCTCGCCCGCAACGGTGTTATTTCCAGCTCATTTGTCGAGCGGGACGAATTTAATGAGTTTGACCAGCAGTATGCCCGTAAAGATCTGCTGC
This sequence comes from Motiliproteus sp., assembly GCA_041587095.1. GTDB lineage: Bacteria > Pseudomonadota > Gammaproteobacteria > Pseudomonadales > Balneatricaceae > Motiliproteus. The sequence continues at coordinate 2,514 of JBFGYY010000201.1, forward strand.
AAACCTACCTGCCGCTTTACGCCCCCGCCAGCCATAATCTGCAAGGTGTTTTTGAGGTTTACAGCGATTACACGCCGCTGCTGACCCGCATCGCACGGCTGCAATGGCTCGTCATGCTGGGGAACGGCATCATTCTGATGTTGCTCTATACCGGCTTATTGTTGATTGTTCGCCATGCTCAGGGGGTTATTCAGCGGCAGGAGCTGGCGCTGCACGGCACCGTGGAAGAACTGGAAAGCATACGCACCCAGTTAGAAAACCGGGTCGCCGAGCGAACCCGGACCTTGGCAGACAGGAATCATCAGTTGGCCCAGGAGGTCGAGCAGCGTACGCGTGTGGAGAAACACGTGCGTGACCGGGAACAAAGGCTGCAAGCCGTGATGGACAATTTGCTGAATGCGATCCTGGTCTGTGACGAGCAGGGGAGCGTTGAATCGATCAACCCCAGTGCCGAAAAACTCTTTGGCTTCCCGCGCGATGCCCTGCTGGGGCGGGATCTGCGCAGCTTGCTGACTCACGCAACCTCGCTCGAAACCGAGCCCGGTATGGACAATGCGCGGGGCCTGGAAGCCGTTAGCGAGAGTGAACAGGAGCCTGTTGCCGGCGATGAAAACAGTGACAGCCGCACGGCGCGGCAAACGGGGGCCTCAGCATTAATCCATGACTATCTGGATGGGTTAATCGGTACGCGAACGGAATTGTTTGCTGTCAGCCAGAGCGGCGAATGTATTCCCGTTGAGAGCGCTGTGACGCGTACCTGCCATGAAGGGCAGAGTTTTTATATCATCTCCATTCGCGATCTGAGTGCACAAAAGCTGGCCGAGCTGACGCTGGCCGAGAGTCGGCGCAAACTGCAGCATCAGGAAAAAATGGCGGCCATCGGCTCGTTGTCGGCGGGTATTGTGCATGAGATCGGTAACCCTATTGCCGCCATCGATGGCTTGTTGGAGGGTATCTGTCACGATGAGTCCCCGGGTTGTCAGTTAACCGCCGCGGTCAGGGCCGACCTGGATCTGATCCGACAGCAAACCCAGCGTCTGATCAAGATCAACCGTGATGTTTCCGAGTTTTCCAGTCCTCAGGGTCAGGTTCGGGAACTGCTCGATTTTAATAATCTGGTGGGGCGCACCTGCCGCCTGATGCGCTATGACCAGCGCTTGAAAAATGCGCAGTTACGGTTGGATCTGGATCCCTCGTTACCGGCAATAACGCTCTACGGTGACCAGTTGATTCAGGTGCTGATGAACCTGATTACCAATGCGGCCGATGCTGTGAACAGCTGTCCGGACCGGGAAGGAGAAATACTGGTCAGCACCCGGTGTGAGAGCCGGGGGATTAGCCTCAGTGTGCAGGATAACGGCGCTGGCATGGACCCTGAAACGGTGCAGCATGCTCTTGATGCGTTCTATACCACCAAGGGGGCCGGTAAGGGCACGGGCCTTGGCCTGTCGATCTGCAATTCTATCGTGCAGCTGCACGGTGGCGAGATCGATATTCAGAGTGACGTCGGGCAAGGTTGCCTTATCTGCATCAAGCTTCCACTGGCAGATTGACGATGTGCCCTGTTAACTTCTAGCGCGGGCTCAGGCCGTGCTTGTTGAGCATTCGGTATAGCGTAACCCGGGATACGCCCAGCGTCCGTGCTGCAAGACTGATGTTGTTATTGCAGGCGGCAATGGTGCTCGTCAGCAGTTCGCGTTCGGCGTTATTTTTGACCTCGCCCAGGCTGTTAACGTCGCTGCGCAGACTGCGACAGCCCTTGAGACCCAGGTCTTCGGGCTTGATCAGCGATTTGTCACACATGACCTGGGCGCGTCGCACCCGGTTGATCAACTCGCGTACGTTGCCGGGCCAGGGGTAGTTGGTCATGGCGGTGACGGCCGATTTGGAAAAGCCTCTTGCCCGCGTCATACCTTTATTGCGGAACATTGTGAAAAAGTAATACGCCAGCAGTTCGATATCCTCTCTACGCTCGCGTAGTGGCGGGGCCTCAAGGTGCAGTACATTCAAGCGATAGTAAAGATCCTCCCGAAAGCGGCCCTGACGGACTGCCTGTTCGAGGTCGACATGGCTGGCTGCGACGACCCGGGTGTCTACCGGCATGCTATCGGCACTGCCGATGCGCTCGATGGTTTTTTCCTGCAGAAAACGCAGCAAATTGGTTTGCTGTTCCAGAGGCATGTCGCCAATTTCATCCAGCAGCAAGGTACCTTGGTTGGCTGACTCTATTAAGCCGATCTTGCGCCGCTGGGCGCCGGTAAACGCGCCTTTTTCATAGCCGAACAGCTCGGCCTGAATCAGTGTGGCTGGCAGTGCGCCGCAATTGACCGCGATAAAGGGACCGTTGCGCCGTTGTGATCGTTGGTGAATGGCGCGGGCGATCAGCTCTTTGCCGGTGCCGCTTTCACCCGAGATCAGAACCGAGGCATCAACCGACGCCACTTTGCGAATTTGCTGGTACAGGCTGACCATTGAAGCACTGACGCCCACCATCTCTTCGATCACACTCTGCCCATCGAGCCCCGGGAGGTTGTCTATCTGCTTGAGTCCGGCCATGCCGTGGGCATGACCAATACTCTGTAGCAGACGATCAGGCTCAATCGGACAGGTGTGATAATCGAGAAAATAATTGGCGAGCAAGTGGCGATGGTCCCGATTATCCAGAAAGCCGTTTTGCGTTAAGCCGATCCATTCAACCGAGAGCTGGTCACCGATAATTTCAAACGGCGATGCATCATCAAGATTAGAAGGGGCAAAGCCGTATAGCCCTATCAGGGGTTTTTGCCGGGCAGGCAGTTGGTCGAGGCCGCGTTCGTCAGACAGGTCGTGTAACTCCCAGCCGTTATCGCGCATCAGATGGGAAAGCCCTGACAATTCCCGGGCGGGATCGATGAAGAGTATGGATCGCGTACTCATTGTATTTCTCTTGTCTCATCCTGACACAGAGAGCTACGGCGGCAAATCCGTTTGCCAGGTTACGACACTCAAGGACGTTAGTAACGTTATTATTAGATGTTTTGCGTATAAGAGAACCTAAGCAATATTGATACCCGGGGCATGTAATCTTTTACAAAATAGATGGTTTTTTGGCGGAGGCTAGCCGTAGAGGTCGAGCCAGGTCGTTTAGTGTAAAAAATGCTGACGTGCATTTCGAGCAGCGAAGTTGCGCAAGGTCAGTAAATCTGAGCTATGGTTTTGAATAATTTGTAGCTGCAGGGAACGCTGGTGTTAGTGCACATCACGAGTTCACCGGAACATATAGTGGCCCAGATGTAAGGTATGTTTACCTGGCTATTAACCCGGCGGGTTAATAGGAGGCGCAGGATGCGTCAACATTGGTCGAAGACCAATGCGAGCCCC
>JBFGYY010000202.1:0-5858 GCA_041587095.1 Motiliproteus sp.
ACCTCCTTCAATTGCACGAGCCCATGGCCGCCGTCAGCACCAACCAGTATGCGATTAGGTCGCAGGAAGTTCTCGATTGCGGAGCCTTCTTGCATAAAACTCGGCAAACATAACAGATCAACGTCGCCCTCAACGCCGCAAGCCTGTCGGGCCGCGCGGGCCTTTTCAGCTAGTTTTGTCGTAGACCCGACCGGAAAAGTACTCTGGTTTACCACCGTCAACGCACCGGCAACGGTCACGGACAGACGCTCAAGCAGAGCCTGCGCCGCCGAATAATAATCACCGGGGAGAGCGAGAAAATGGATATGCCCATGAGCAAAAACTTCATCCTGTTCCGTGCTGAAGCGCAAGCGGCCCTGCTCGACCTGCATTCTGATCTTGCCACTCAGTGTGGGCTCGTCGACGTTGATCCCCCCCTCATTCAGCGCTGCGGCCAGTTCACCTTTACAGGGCATAGCCAGAACATCGTTGCCGGCCTCGGCCAACGCCCAGGCGGTGACCAGCCCCGTTAAACCACAGCCGTAAATTGATACTTTCATCCCTGCGCCTCCTGGGTAACGGCTCGAATATGCGCCAGCAAGCCATCGGTCGACGCGTCGCCGAACGCTGCCAGCTGATCCTGCATGGCGGCGTGGGTCTTATTGGCGATCTGCTTGCCAAGTTCGACACCCCACTGGTCGAACGGGTTGATCTCCCACACCACCGACTCCACAAAAACCTTGTTTTCATACAATGCGATAAGCGCCCCCATATTTTTCGGGGTCAACTCACGGTATAACAGGGTCGTTGAGGGCTGATTACCGCTGTAGCACTGATCCGGGCGCCGACCAGCCTGCTGGGACTCATCCAGTGCATGGTCGCCGAGCATCAATACCCGCGACTGGGCGAGACAGTTTGCCAGCGTCAGCTGCTGCTGTTCAAGCAGCGGGGCCTGGGTGCCGTCCGCTTCGTCATGCTGATAACGCAACACCGGTGCCAGAAAGTCGCAATACACCGGCTGTGTACCCTGATGCAGTAACTGATAGAAAGCATGCTGGGCATTCGGACCCACCTCACCCCACAGGATCGGACAGGTATCATAGTCGACACTTTCGCCGCTACGGGTTACCGATTTGCCGTTGCTCTCCATCTCCAGTTGCCCTAAATAGGCAGGAAACAATTTCAGCCTTCCATCGTAGGGAAGGATTGCGTGTCCCTTTACGCCGACAAAGTTGCCATTCCAGATCCCCATCAACGCCATCAAGACCGGAATATTCTGCATAAGAGGGGCGTCGCGGAAGTGGCAGTCCATCTCATGCGCGCCCTGTAGAAATTCACGGAACTTTGGCATGCCCAACAGCAACGCGATGGGTAAACCGATCACCGACCAGAGCGAGTAGCGCCCTCCGACCCAGTCCCAAAACTGCAATTGGTTGGCTGCGGGAATCCCCCACTCGCTCATTTTCTCCGGCTTGGCAGAACAGCCGATAAAATGTTGGCTCATCAGCACCTTAGGGTTTTCAATTTTGGTCGCCAGCCATTGCCGGGCCGTTTCCGCGTTTGCCAGGGTATCGATCGTGGTAAAGGATTTGGAAGAGAAGATAAACAGGGTGGTTTCCTGATTAAGGTGGTGCAGAATCTCGGCCAGCTGGCTACCATCAATCGAAGAGACAAAATGAAAACTCAACCCTGCAGCCGCGTCGTGCCGGAACTCCTCCAGGGCATGACAGACCATATGCGGGCCGAGATCCGAACCCCCCACCCCCAGATTCACCACATCGATGATCGGCTTACCACTAAAACCCCGCCAGTGCCCCCTGTGCAACCGGTCAACAATCTGCTCCATACGGGTCAGATTGTCCTGGATGGCCGGGCCGATCTCGACACCATCGACGCAGGTCTCCAGGCCTTGGGGCGCGCGCAGCGCCGAATGCAGCGCCGCTCGATTTTCGGACTCATTAACATGCGCGCCGGCAAACAGGCGCTCGATCCAGGACGCAAGATCCTGTTGATGCAACAGATCACATAATAAGGCCATGGTGGTGCCGGTTACGCGCTGCTTGGAATAATCCAGCAGCAGATCACCATGGGAGGTGGAAAACTGAGTAAAACGAGTAGCATCGGACTGAAATAGATCGCTTAATGAATTGGCGGCGATCTCACTCGTAAAATGTTCCTGTAAAGCCTGCCAGGCCGCGCTCTGACGCACCGACATAGATTCCCCTTCCCTGCTATCTTAAAGTGGCCAATCTTAACATAGCTGGGCAGATTAGGGATCCTGTCCTATGCTAGTTCCTGAACAGCACCGGGCAAGGGTGCCTGAACAGAATAACCCGCAAATATTCTCAGGTTAACCCGCAGACGATTTACCGGCCTCAACCCGACGTGAGGGTTATACCACTCCACGAACCCAACCAGGAGGGTAAGATGACGGTCATGAAGTGGATAATTCTGACCCTCGTACTGGCCTCAACACCGAGTCATGCCAATCCGGTCGATGGTTTATCCCTGTTGTACGGTAACAGTGGTAACGATGATGTGGATTTTTACCGCGTAGCCTTACGACAAAACTGGAATCGATCTTTTTTTCAGGTAGGACAATGGACGCTGGGGGGCTACTTCGAATTCAGTGGTTTAAACTGGGATAATGGTTCGGATGTAATCAACACCAGCGTCGCCGCCGACCGACTGCAGGCCATCGCCGTTAATCCGGTTTTTCGTCTGCAGCGATCTCCAGGCAGCAGCGGCTACGCCCCCTTCATCGAGTTCGGTGCCGGTCTCACCTACATCAGCAAGACCCGGCTCAGCACCGAAAATCCGGGCGGCTTGCGCTTTGGCGGCCACTTTCAATTTGAAGACAAATTTGCAGCAGGGCTGCGTTTGGGGAAGCAACTTGAGCATGAACTGGCATTCACCGCCATCCATTACTCCAATGCTGACCTGTATGACTTCAATGATGGCGTCGATTTTATCAGCCTTGCCTATAACTACTGGTTCTAAAAAACATCCGCCACCCTGTCTTCAGCCCAAAAAAAAGGAGCGCTCAGCGCTCCTTTCCTGTTAATCGACAGAGATACCTGATCAGCCCAGCGACACCCGCGCATTGCGGAACATGCGCATCCAGGCGCCGTCTTCGCGCCAGTCATCCGGTGCCCAGGAGTTCTGTACGGCCCGGAAGACCCGCTCGGGATGCGGCATCATGATGGTCACGCGACCATCGGGCGTGGTAACGCCGGTGATGCCAAGCGGTGAGCCGTTCGGGTTGGCAGGGTAGCGCTGCGCGATCTGGCCATGGTTATCCACATAGCGCAAGGCCACCTGACCGGAGCTATCCAGCGCCTGGAGGTGGGCGGCATCGCGGAATTCCGCCTGTCCCTCACCGTGAGCAACGGCAATCGGCATGCGGGAACCGGCCATGCCCTGCAAAAACAGCGAAGCACTATCGGGCACTTCAACCATCGCAACCCGTGCCTCAAACTGCTCGGAGAAGTTACGCACAAAGTGCGGCCACAATGCGGCCCCCGGGATCAGCTCATGCAGATTAGACAGCATCTGACAGCCGTTACATACGCCAAGGCTGATCGTATCGTTGCGGTTAAAGAACTGCTGGAACTGATCGCGCGCCCGACTGTTGAACAGGATCGACTTGGCCCAGCCTTCGCCGGCTCCCAGCACATCGCCATAGGAGAACCCGCCACAGGCCACCAGGCCCTGGAACTCTTCCAGGCTACGCTTGCCGCTCAGGATATCGCTCATATGCACGTCGACTGCGGCAAACCCGGCGCGGTCAAACGCTGCCGCCATCTCCACCTGCCCATTCACACCCTGCTCGCGCAGAACCGCGATACGCGGCTGAGAACCGCTCTGGATATAAGGCGCGGCGATATCGTCATTAATATCAAAACTCAGCTCGGCATGCAGGCCCGGATCCTCGGTTTCTGCAATGGCAGCAAACTCCTGATCGGCACAGTCGGCGTTATCCCGTAGCGCTTGAATCCGGTAGCTGGTTTCAGACCACCACTGGTGCAGCTGGGTCCGGCTCTCGCTGTAGACGGTGTTGTCGTCAAAGAAAAAGCGTACTTTCTCTTTACTGTTCAGCGTACCGATCACATTCACCAGCTCACCAAGACCCGCCGCGCTGAACTCGCGAAGCACCTCTTCGGTATGCTCACGGCGCACCTGAATGACGGCACCCAGCTCTTCATTGAACAGAACCGCCGGCAGCTCGTCAGCAGACGCCGCCAACAGATCCAGGTCGATATCGAGCCCGGTATGACCCGCAAAGGCCATCTCGACCAGGGTTGTAAAGAGACCGCCGTCGGAACGATCGTGGTAGGCCAACAGCAGCCCCTGCTCGTTCAGCGCCTGAATCGCGGCAAAAAACACTTTCAGCGACGCAGGGTCAACCAGATCCGGTACGGTGGTTCCTACCTGTTGATAGACCTGCGCCAGAGCCGACAGGCCCAGTCGCGTCTGACCCGCAGCCAGATCGATCAGGATCAGGTCCGTTTCGCCCAAATCGCGACGCAGCTGCGGCGTCAGCGTGCGACGCGCATCGGTCACGGGCGCAAAGCCGCTGATAATCAGCGACAACGGCGAAGTCACGCTTTTCTCCTGACCATCGGCCTGCCAGGCCGTACGCATGGACATAGAGTCCTTACCGACGGGAACGGTGAGCCCCAGCGCCGGACACAACTCCATACCAACCGTTTTAACGGTATCGTACAGTTTTTCATCTTCACCCGGATGACCCGCCGCGCACATCCAGTTGGCGGACAGTTTGATATCCTGTAACCGGGCGATAGGTGCTGCCGCCAGGTTGGTAACAACCTCTCCGATCGACATGCGCGCAGAGGCCGGGCCATCGACCAGCGCCAGCGGAGTACGCTCACCCATCGCCATCGCCTCACCGGCATAGGTGTCATACGCCGACAGCGTTACCGCGCAATCAGCAACGGGAACCTGCCAGGGGCCCACCATCTGGTCCCGCGCCACCATGCCGGTGATCGAACGGTCACCGATGGTGATCAGAAAGCTTTTGCTGGCAACCGCCGGGAACTTCATCACCCGCTCGGCTGCCTGAGCCAGGTCGATCTCTGTGGCATCAAACTCGCTAACGCTGTAGGTTTGACGCGTTACCGAGCGGTGCATTTTGGGCGGCTTACCAAACAGGACGCTCATCGGCAGATCGACCGGCGCGTTGTTAAAGTGCTTGTCGCCGACGGTCAGATGCAATTCGTCAGTGGCTTCACCGACAACCGCGTAGGGGCAGCGCTCACGGGCACAGATCGCTTCGAAGCGCTCCAGATCCTCCGGCTTTACCGCCAGAACGTAGCGTTCCTGGGCTTCGTTACACCAGATCTCCAGTGGCGACATGCCCGGCTCGTCATTGTTGACGTTACGCAGCTCAAAGCGACCGCCTTTACCGCCATCTTTGACCAGCTCGGGGAACGCGTTGGAAAGACCGCCGGCACCGACGTCGTGAATAAAGGCGATCGGGTTTGCCTCACCCTGCTGGCAGCACTGGTCGATAACCTCCTGACAGCGACGCTCCAGTTCAGGGTTCTCCCGCTGCACGGAAGCAAAGTCGAGATCTTCTGACGAGGAGCCTGAGGCCATGGATGAAGCCGCGCCGCCGCCCAGACCGATCAGCATGGCAGGACCACCAAGGCAAATAAGCTTGGCGCCAGTCGTGATCTCGCCTTTTTCGACATGCTCGGCGCGGATATTCCCCAGTCCGCCGGCAATCATGATCGGCTTGTGGTAACCCCGCATCTCAAGCCCCGCCGGGCCATCTACCTGCTGCTCAAAGGTCCGGAAATAACCACACAGGTTGGGACGGCCGAACTCATTGTTAAACGCGGCGCCGCCAATGGGCC
>JBFGYY010000203.1:0-5843 GCA_041587095.1 Motiliproteus sp.
GCTCAAGAGCCTATATCTGCGGGGCGCTACGGACACGGAGCTGACAGAATCAGTGAGAAATGGGGCCACTAACCGACTATCATTTCTAGCATCGGCTGCAAATGATGACTACGCGAACCTAGCAGCGCTTAAGATTTTCGTCGCTGCCACCACAGAAGCCCCCACATACCCAGTGTAGTGATCAGTAATCCGCTAACCGAAGTACGAAGCATCTTTAACGGCATCCAGTAGCGAAAATACAGCTCCCACATCTGGGGTAGTTCAGGTGCACGTATAATAAGCTGAGCGATTACTAAGGCTTTAATAGACGCATAAATGGTAAAACCGATGACAGGTATCAACCATAACCATCCCCAGGCGATTTTTTTACGCAACAGCCACCAGGAGCCCCAAGCGAATACCGCAACCAGTAGCGCTAGGACGATTGCACCCCAACCGTAATTAGCGAACAGTCCGGTGGCTTCATTGAACAGTGAATTAAAATTATTACTCAGGTACTGATGGCTAGTAGGATCATTAGCCTCTTTGAGCTGGTGATATGTATCAACGGACATAGCTAACGCCTCGTCTTGAGTTTCGGAGCGACCTGTCGGACTGGAGGCAGGTCTCACCTGCTGCGTCCTAATCCAAAAGAAAGGCCCCGCACTTGCTGACTGGAAAGTGCCATTCTTTGGTGAACTTGGGTGCGGCAGATTGATCGAAACGGCCTGCTTGGCCGCTTCGCCCCTGCGGGCTTCGGCGCAGGCGCCTCGTCTTAAGTTGCTGTGCAACTTGTCGAACTGGAGGCAGTTCTCACCTGCTGCGTCCCAATTCAAAAGAAAGGCCCCGCACTTGGGTGCGGGGCCTTTCTTTTGAAATTTGGTAGGACTAGGCAGATTCGAACTGCCGACCTCTACCATGTCAAGGTAGCGCTCTAACCAACTGAGCTATAGTCCTGTCGTGCTTTGTGGGGCGTATTATAGGGGCGCCGCGGCGTTTGGCAACTCCCTGTCACAGAAAATTTTCGAATTGACATTGGGTTTAATTCAGACACAGTTCTTGCCAGCCAGGATCGTATTTTCTCAGCGGCCATGAATCACTCGGCAGCGTCCGTCGGCTCTGTGCTTTCCAGTAATAAGTGGATAGTGCCCGGATCCAGATCGGTGCCTTCATCGCTGGCTTCGAGCAGCGGCTCAGGGAGGTTACCCACGACGCTGATGTCATCTGAGTACGCCGCCAGATCGGGTTGAACCCGGTAGTGTCCCGGCATGACTTCACCAAAATAATAGACCCCTTGCGTATCGGTGATGGATTTGCCTTGGACACTACCGTCACTGAGCCGAAGCAACTGCACACGCATACCCGTCAAGGGTTGCGGTTCGCCGCCCTCCTGGAGGACGATTTTACCACTGATGGAACCCAGAGTAGCGATGCCCAATGTGACCTGGGTAAACACGGCATCGGCCCAGCGTGCACGATGCACGCCCTGCGTGGGTGTATACAACGCCGAGAGTTCATCGGTTAACGAGACGACGATCTCATCCCGATTACGGTTGCGTTGGATATAGAACCAACCTTGACTGTCGGTTCGGTAGCGCCGCGTGCCGTCCACCATGATCTGCACATCGGCAACCCCCGGTTCGCCGCGATCATAATAACCGTTGGCATTGCGATCCAGGTACACCCGCCCGCGCACGCCACCACGCTCGGGACTCAGGGGGATGCTGCGATCCACCGCGTAAGGCCGCCAACCATCCATGGATAACAAACCGCTCAAGCGCGCGTAGACGGTGATGCGATTATCATTGTCGCTGTGATTCAGCTTGAGTCCGATCAGATCGCTGCGCCGGGCCAGTGGATATTCCAGGACCAGCTCGCTGGATTTTCGCCGGTCCTCCAGGTTGATACGGCTGGTAAAGCGCATATCGACATAACCGTGCTGACGCACGCTGTGCTCCACAGCCACTTGCGCAGATTCCTGGCCCATTCCGGTATCACTAAAGCGCCCTTCCAATTGCCAACTGTCAGGCAGACGGTATTTCAGATCAACCTGATCGCCGAAAGGCAAGGTATCGCTGACCATCGGCACAGGAATACCTGAGCGCAGATCCTGATTATCCGAAAACGCAATTTGGTCACCCACTCCACGTACCCATTCGATCTCCATCGCAGCACTTGGCCTGATCAACCAGTTCAGGGAAGCGAGGTGATGGGTGGTGCTGTCCGGCTTTTGCTCGGGATCCGAACGATTAAACCAATCACCACGCAATTGAAATTTGCTGCGCGGCAACCAGCTCTCATTTTCCAGCGAGGCTGTGGCATAGCGCTGTGATCTTTCGCCCTGTAGCGTGTCGATTTTAACCAGCGCAGAATTTAACGTCGTCTGGGGTTGTGGTTGCCAGCGCAGATAGGCACCGATACCCGCCCGGTTTTCCAGTACCGTATCACCCGCCGAGTAACCCGCTTCATACACAAAGCCATACCCGGCCATAAACAGGCTTTGACCGTAATATTCCAGCGCACTATCCCAGGCAAGATGATTGCCTTGCTGACTGTGATTTAATCCGAGGTTATTGCGCCAGTAGAGGGATTCCTGCAGCCGCATTGCCAACGATTGACCGGCGTAGTAACGTCGCGGCAGGTTATCGGTACTGTTCTCGGGATCGTCAAAAAAATCCTCCTGTGCAGCCACACTAAAGCCCAGGGTCAGGTCATCGGAGAAGCCCCGATACACAGCGAGACCTGCGACGCCGCCTTCCAGGCGCACGGAACTTCCTTCCAGGCGTTTATGACTACCCGCACCACCCGCCATGACGGTTTGACCGGCATGCAACAGACCCGGGCCCGCCGCGTAGTACTCGAGTTTTTCCCGCACCTCGCCGCTCGGTTCGGTGATCACGGTGCGGACCTCGTTCTGGCTTCGGCTCAGCTCCGTACTTACCCGCAATTCATAACGGCCCTGACCCACCGGTGCGGCCGCATCCACATCTTCAATCACTTCAGAGAAGACGCTGCGACCGTTGATAAAAACCTCCACTTTAGAATCCAGTGGTACGGTGCCGCCGATACGTCGCTCATTGGCAAAGTTGAACTTCTCAGCCCCCAGAAAGGTTTCTTCAGCCTCCGCGCTGAAATCACCATCGATCACGCCGCGAAAGCTGAAGCCGGTAAATGCCGAGAACGGCAGCACCAACGCGGTAAGCCCCGTGCCGGTATCCCCCGCCCTGACCTCAAAATGCTCGGTATCGGAGGTCCAAAGGAAATCATCCAAAGCCATGCTCCCCGGCAGGTCGGAGCCGCTGAAGCCCATATGATAAGAGCCGCCGAAAAGGCTACCGTACAGATCCAGCTGTGGCGTCACTTCTGTCTCGGCACTGCCAGCCAGATAACGGGTATTGGTGCGCACGGAGTAGCCAACCATACCTAACGCCCGCGCCGATACTTCAGGGGTCGCTAACCCCTGTGTCTCCGGGTAAATTTCTGTGAGCGCGTCGATATCGACTTTACTTGCTTGCTCGCGTTTTTCGCGCATTTTCGCGAATATTCTCAGATCTTCCTCACTGGAAACAACGGCGGCGTATTCATCATCACTCCAGTGATACTGCAAACCCAGATCGGTTGAAAAAACACGTTCCGATACGTACAGCTCGCCAATACCGGAAATGTCGGATATGCCCTTCATCAGGGTGATTGGATAACGGGCGGTGCCCGTGTTCAGGCTGGATTGGCCAATATCGATCGATGCCCGGCGCCCCTCCTGCAGCGAGTAGGTCAATTGACTATCCTGGAAGCTGTACTTGGCGCCTAATTTCTTCAGCAGTCTAAGCAGAGGCAGCAACCGCTCGCCGTCAGCACTGAACACCAGGTCCATATCCAGAATAACAATACGCTCTGAGCGCAACCGCCCCGCCAGAGTCAAGCCGGCAATATCAGCGGATATCGGCGTTTCAACCAGATCTATCGCCTGATAGATCTGGGTATTCGTCAGGGGCGCGCTCAGCTCTGCCAAAGCAGTCGTGTGTATCACCGTGCCCGAGCACAGCAGCAACATAGCGAACCGCAACGGCATGGTGAACCGCAACGACGCAGTAAACTGCAACGAGATGGCGAACCACGACAGCGTGGCTCTGGTCACTGACACAGCGCACCCCGGTTATCATGGGGATTAACCCGTTTGCACACTCAGGCATCCACCATCACTCGATAATCAAATCGGCGCGGTTGTTAACGCTCACGTTACTGCGGGACTCTGTCAGCAGTAATTCGAGTTCGTAATCACCCGGGTCCAGCGCCTGCTCCAACTGGGCCCTGATCTGTCTTTTCAACTTGGGGAGCACCACAAAGTTCATCACCTCAGAGTTCTGGATCGGCTCAGCTTCCCCTTTTCGAAACACCTGCCATTGCCCCTGGAGCCGCAGCACGCCATCGCCATCATTATCGACGACACCGCTCAAATGAAACGCCTCGTTGCCATTGGCCCCATTCAGGTTATGAATCTTGCCTGAGAATTGAATGCCTTCATTCAGCCCGTAAATCGGCACCAGAATTCGAGATAGCACTTTGACCTGCAACTCATGACCATACTCATCCTCGGCCTTCATCGTCTCATAGGCCAGCGGGGTAAACTCGATGGCCCCCCAATACTCTCGGGGTTCCTTCAAGTTACGGTTTATAATCGAAAAGCGTACTTTACGGCTCGATTTTGCAGGCAGGGTAAATTCCTTCGGATTGAACTTAATCCACTTCGCCAGCGAAAATTCATCCTCCTCTGCAGGTAACAGCGTGCCTGTTTCTGTCACCATAAAATGCATTGCCCTGGCCCGGTAGGTCTGTTCCTGATCGGACAGGTTCGCGATCGTGAACACGCCGGACGGGTTGCGTTTGGTCAGATCTATATGCAGAAAAGCCGGTTTCACCGACAGCGACGCCTGTGCTTGTGCCATCCACACCAGCATGCTCAGCACCGCAACACAGTAGCGGACAAATCTATACCCTTTCATCGTAATCTCCTTCCCAACAACGTTTATTACTGCGCCATCACGGTTATGACGACAAATCCCCGGTAAACTCCACTGGGCATCAACCGCTCAGAACGCATCCAGTTAATGTAAAAATCGACCTCTTCGTTGAACAACGCCTGACCGGGCACTTCAAGACGAAGTGTCTCGCTTTTCAGAGCAGCAAAAACGCCCAGTCTTTTACTCAGACTATCGGTGCCGACAAAACGCATCCAAAGATTGCTACCGACGGAGCGGGCCGTTTCGGTCCGGACTTCAATTCCCGCAGCCTCATCCACCGGCAGGTAAGCCTTCAATGCCGGGTTCTCATCCTTGTAAAGATGGGTGACAAGCATCTGCACCGAGACCCCGGCACTGTTGGATTCGATAAAAAAAGGCAGTTCGGCGTCGATACCGCTGGCACCGACCGTACCAATTCGGGCCAGGTTGGAAGCGGGACGCACGGAAACAAAGGGATCAACCGTCGCTTCGACCAAGAGGTCAACGTCAGCTACGACGGTGCGTTGCCAGCCGGCAAAGATAATGAAGAGAAAACAGACGTTGAACAGCATGCGCCAGGACATCGATTGCCAGCCTCATAAATCACATCCGACTGATATGACAAGGCCAGCGCCCCCCTTTAACAGCGGGAAGAATCACTGTCTGATCCATCAGCACTTCTGCAGATTCATGTCACCGTTATGGCAAAACTATTCACCTGGTGGACAAATAGGTCATTCCTATTATGTCCATCGCCCCTAAAAAACTGGCGCAGTCGCGTGGTACTGCTTCATTCTCAGGGGCTCGCATTGGTCTTCGACCAATGTTGACGCATCCTGCGTCTCCTATTAACCCGCCGGGTTAATA
>JBFGYY010000204.1:0-5839 GCA_041587095.1 Motiliproteus sp.
AAAGCCACCAATATAAGTTGATGCGAATACATAGATTTTAGTCAGTATTGAAGCACGACAGCGTGTAGGTTAGCAGCGGTAAAGCTAACAACTTTGATGATTTAAATGGTCCGCGCCGAAACAGAGCGCCCGCCTGTTCTGATAGTAATCTCTACGCGACTTGGCATGCGCGTTGATGGCCTCTTTAATCACTGGACAGGTTAATGCTCTGGTAAGAGTCTTAATTAACGTTCGGGGATATACAGGGGAACTTCAGCGTCAGTGTGCCAATCCGAATAGTGCGGTGAAGGCGCGTGGCAAATACGGAGCAGCACGATGAAGCTACAAACATCTGTGCGTCAACAGCCGTCAAGGCATACGCCGCAACATATTCGCTCATTACGTCCGGTTCTGCTCTGGGATGAGTCGTTACAGGATTTACTGGAAATTCTGGAGGAATTCGAACCGGAAGAAGATTGTGACGCTCACTATAACGGAGCTCGCAAAACATTCGCAGAAATATCCGAAGGTTAATAGACGCCGCGCCTCTATATAACGCACCTGTATAACACATCTATATAACCGGACCTATTTAACGCCGCCATATATCGCTGTTACAGCAGTCCTATTTCAAGGTGCAAAGAGCTGCCGGCACCGGCAGTCGTCTATACTTCTGAAGCTCTTACCAAAGTGCTCTATTCAACGAACAACGGACGTTATGCCAGAATTCACTCGCCGCCGGGCCGACAGGTTCCAGCCCTTTGTTACAGGCTTGGTTCTGATGCTGTGCTCGGCAGCCGTCGACGCCGAGCAGAAACAGGTCATTATCGAGGCGCTGGTTGCGCCGTTTATTAGTGTTCGTACACTAACGCCTCAACTGGCCGTCACAGACAATAAAGACCACCTGCAGGCATTGCTGGCATTTGAGATTGAAAGCAACCGTCCCAACGTCTCAATTCAGGTAACGGCCTCCGACTTACAGCTCGAAGCCCCTCCCCTCACGGCGCAGTTTATTGCGCTGGACTACCGCTACGGAGCCCAGTTGTCATTCGCATCCAGGTCAGGGAGGCCTGCTATCCAAAACCGCCTACCCTTCGCCGCAGGACAGACTATCCGCAGATCCCGCCAGGCAAAAAAAGGCTTTACAACCCCTCCCCACCAGTTACGCAGCGACGACACGCACTCGCTGAGCCAGGAATTATCTTTAACGATTCGCTGGAAATCGCCCTCCCGGCACCAGACGGCCGGGCGGTACCACGGTTTGGTCGTGGTTAATGCGTACAATTTTTAATGTCTTGTGCGCCTGACCGGCATAGTAACGCCCGCGTCCCGTACGGCGGCCGCTATTAACTTGGTGGACAAATAGGTCTACTCCTATTGTGTCCATCGTCCTAAAAAACTGGCGTAGTTGTGTGGAGCTGCATGATTCTCTGGGACTCGCATTGAGTCTTCGACCAATGTTGACGCATCCTGCGTCTCCTATTAACCCGCAGGGTTAGTATCTACCCTGCGGTTGATACTGCGTGACTCAGAGCCTGTAAACGAACACTCTGACACGCTAATCGATGAAAACAGATGCTACACCAGTGCCGACTGTTTAAGCCGCTGCAACTGATCCCGATAAGCTGCAGCCTGCTCGAATTGAAGGTTTTTCGCCGACTCGTACATCCGGTCTTCCAGCTGGTTAATAGCCTTGCTCAACTCCTTCGGTGACATTAGCGACGGATCTGCGCCATAAGCGGCTTCAGGCTCCGCCACCTTGGCCACGGCACTGACTTTCTTACCCGGAATTCGAGCACCTTCCAGAATATCGGCCACCGATTTACGCACCGAGCGCGGCGTAATGTTGTGCTCCTGGTTAAATTCCTCCTGTTTTGCCCGCCGCCGCTCCGTTTCTCCGATCGCCCTCTGCATAGACCCGGTGATTCGGTCAGCGTATAAAATGGCCCGTCCGTTCAGGTTACGGGCAGCGCGACCAATGGTCTGAATCAACGAACGCTCGGAGCGCAGGAAGCCTTCTTTGTCCGCATCCAGAATACAAACCAGAGAGACCTCTGGCATATCCAGCCCTTCGCGCAGCAAATTGATGCCGACCAGCACATCAAATAATCCAACGCGCAGGTCGCGTATAATCTCCACGCGCTCCACCGTATCGATATCAGAATGCAGATAACGAACCCGCACGCCATGCTCGGCCAGGTATTCGGTTAAATCTTCAGACATTCGCTTGGTCAGCGTTGTAACAAGCACCCTTTCCTTTAATGCCACCCGTTTATTGATTTCGGATAACAGATCATCCACCTGAGTCGTTGCCGGCCGTACTTCGATAACGGGGTCAACCAACCCGGTGGGACGGACCACCTGCTCGACCACAGCCCCGGCATGTTCAGCTTCATAGTTGCCCGGGGTCGCTGAAACAAATACGGCTTGCGGGGCCAATGACTCCCACTCTTCGAATCTCAACGGCCGGTTATCCAGTGCAGAAGGGAGTCGGAAGCCGTGTTCGACCAGCGTTTCCTTGCGCGAGCGGTCGCCTTTATACATCGCTCCGATCTGTGGAATCGTCACGTGAGACTCGTCGATAATCAACAACGCGTCGGGGGGTAAATAATCAAAGAGTGTCGGCGGGGCTCCGCCTTGTTCGCGCCCGGAGAGATAACGGGAGTAGTTTTCAATACCGGTGCAATAGCCTAACTCCAGAATCATCTCCATATCAAAATTGGTGCGCTGCTCCAGTCGCTGCGCTTCCACCAGCTTATCGGACTCCCGTAACTGCTGCAGACGCTCCTTCAGCTCAAGCCGAATCCGCTCAACGGCAGCCAGCAATGTTTCCCGCGGGGTTACATAGTGCGATTTCGGGTAGATGGTAATTCGCGGTACCCGACGTAAGGTTTCACCCGTCAACGGGTCAAAGAAGCTGATACTTTCCACTTCGTCGTCGAACAATTCGATGCGCACCGCCTCTTTTTCAGATTCGGCCGGGAACACATCGATCACATCGCCACGGGCGCGGTACGTTGCCCGGTGCAATTCAACATCATTACGTTTGTACTGCAACTCGGCCAGACGGCGCAATATATCTCGCTGATCAACCCGGTCGCCACGATCAAGGTGCAAGACCATTTTCAAATACGATTCAGGATCGCCCAGCCCGTAGATCGCAGAAACCGTCGCAACGATGATAGCATCGGGGCGCTCCAGCAATGCTTTGGTGGCTGAAAGACGCATCTGCTCGATATGTTCATTAATCGACGCGTCTTTTTCGATGTAGGTGTCAGACGCGGGTACGTAGGCTTCAGGCTGATAATAGTCGTAATAGGAGACGAAATACTCGACGGCATTCGCGGGGAAAAACTCTTTAAACTCGCCATATAACTGCGCTGCCAGCGTTTTGTTCGGAGCCATCACAATTGTCGGACGCTGCAGTTGCTGGATAACATTGGCCACGGTGAACGTTTTACCGGAGCCGGTGACCCCCAAAAGCGTTTGCGAAGCCAAGCCTGCTTCAACCCCCTCAATCAATTCACGGATAGCCTGAGGCTGGTCGCCGGCGGGAGCGAAAGTTGAGCTGACCTGAAATTTGTCTACCATGAGCGTTCCTGAGACTTCGGTGATCCGGTATCATTATACGGTTTGTCCTGTTCACAGGGTACAACCATTAATGGTCCCTTTTACTCAGGGGTACACGACGCTTATTCAAGAGGAATGAAGGTTGGACGTGCAATTGTCAGATCGCGTAAACAACATCAAGCCATCCCCGACGCTCGCTGTAACCAACCGTGCTGCAGAGCTGCGCGCAGCCGGCAAGGACATTATTGGCCTGGGTGCCGGGGAACCGGATTTCGACACGCCAGATCATATTAAAGCCGCCGCCATTCAGGCTCTCAACGAGGGTTTCACCAAGTACACCGCAGTCGACGGAACCCCTGCCCTCAAAAAAGCCATTATTCATAAATTTGAACGCGATAACGGCCTGAAGTACGCCACGAATCAGATCTTAGTCTCCTGCGGCGGCAAACAGAGCTTTTTCAACATGTCGCTGGCGTTGATCAACCCCGGTGACGAGGTGATCATTCCCGCGCCTTACTGGGTTTCCTACCCCGACATGGTCGCCATTGCCGATGGCATACCCGTCATCATACACACCAACCAGGAAAACCGTTTTAAGGTCACCCCGGAACAGCTTGATATGGCGATTACGCCAAAGACGCGTCTCGTGGTGCTGAACAGTCCTTCTAACCCTACCGGTGTGGCATACAGCAGGGCTGAACTGAAAGCATTGGCCGATGTGCTGCTTAGACACCCGCACGTCCTGATCGCAACCGATGATATGTATGAGCCGATCTTGTGGTCCGAAGAGCCTTTCAGCAATATCGTTATGGCCTGTCCGGATCTGTATGACCGTACTATCGTGCTGAACGGCGTGTCCAAAGCCTACTCCATGACAGGTTGGCGGATTGGCTATGCAGCCGGACCACAAAAACTGATCGGTGCGATGAAAAAAGTGCAGTCACAGAGCACCTCAAGCCCGACCTCGATCTCCCAGGTCGCCGCTCAGGTAGCACTAGAGGGCTCACAGGACTGCGTTAAAGAGATGGTTCATGCGTTCCGCCAGCGCCATGATTTCGTAGTGGCGGCGCTGAATGACATTGAAGGGGTGGAGTGTATCCCCGCCGATGGAACCTTCTATGCATTTCCTAGCTTTCACAAGATCATCGAGGCCAATCCTGCGTTCACCGATGATATCGACCTGGCTGAGTTTCTGCTCACCGACGCCGGTGTTGCGCTCGTACCAGGGTCGGCATTTGGTGCTCCCGGTAATCTTCGCCTGTCGTTCGCCACCAGCATGCAGGTGCTTGAAGATGCCATAGGTCGAATCAAAAAGGCGTTACAGGCCAGTCAAAGATAACAGGCATACGGAAAAAAGACGCTTTAATGGCCCTCAGACTGAACAGCCAGACCCATTAAAGCGTAACCTTCTTGCGTTATTCGGCAACAACTTACTCGATAAAAACTTTCTTAGACAAAACGTGGCTACTTATGCCGCAGCGACAATCCGGTGCACTGAACCGATAGCGCCCGGAGTAGCTACGGCTTACAAAAAGCGGGCCCTTCACCTGCAGCCCCCTCCTTGATCCGACCGGCTCATACCGCGCTTGAATCATACCTTTGCTCCACAATACGCAGCGTCAAAACGTTGTTTACAGTTAACCGGGTAGACTCTCCGGTTCAAACCGGGTTACCCAACACCTTTATAAGCACGCATAGCTGCGCGAAACAGCATGATTTACGGTCGCGCTTTGGTCCCCGGACAATGTTGACGCATCCTGCGCCGCCATTAAGCTACCGGCTTAATATCTAGATGATTTTTCTTTAGCGCATGATATTCTTAGCTAATTGACGCAATACAGATGAGGTGACGGAGCGATGTCGATTCAGGAAAACATCCACAACTACTACGAAAAAATGGTAGCGGAAGAGCTAAAAAACAAAGCGCCCGACGTCGATGAAGACAGTGATTTCTTTGCTGATGTCGCTTGTGTCGCTCTCAACCGACTCCCTCCCCGCTACTTCAGACACGAAGTCGACATGGCCTTCTATTTGTCCATTTCAGAGCAACTTGAAATGCATAAAAAGGTTGAAACAACCGTCAATGAAGCCCTGCAATTTGTTACTGAACGCAAAAAGCAGTGGGAGGCCGAAGAACAGGCTGCCAGCCTCGCTAATGAAGCGGCAAAAGCAGCGTTAGATGCATTGCGAGCAGAAACAGAGCCGCAAGAGGAAGACGCCCTAAATCTCGCTGATGTATTAAGCGTAGCGCCGGGAAGGCGCTAAGCAACGCACACAAGGGCTGACTGGC
>JBFGYY010000205.1:0-5835 GCA_041587095.1 Motiliproteus sp.
AGCACTCGACCACTTCCGCCACGTCCAGCATCAGCGCCTTGAAGCGCTTCTCTTTAGCGCGAAAAACCGTGCATTGCACCAGCGCGACAATGGGATAACCGACCCGGTCCAGATCGACCTCGACCCCGTAACCACGGATCACACCGCTCTGTTCCAGTTTGCGCACCCGCTCCGCCACCGCCGGCGCCGACAGGTGGACCCGCTTACCGAGATCGGCAAAGGAGAGGCGCGCGTTCTCCTGCAGGGCCAGAAGAATTTTGCGGTTGATGCTGTCGAGCATGGGCGTTCGGATCCTCAGGGCCATAAAGCTAACGATAAACGATAGTAGCGCTGCGCAAGCCGCCCCACAACCCAAGACCACAGTGCTTGGCCCATCCCGGGAGCACCCTGCGCGCACCTGAATGCTCATCCACAGAATCTGTGGATAAGTCTGTGCACGGCTGTGGGGCAATCATCCCGGAGCACCAATACAGGCTACCTGCGTGGCATCGTGCAAATAGCCATCAATGGCGCACTCTCATAACATGGTCTGGCAATGCAGCACGATGAGGTGGTTGCGCCTTGCCGGTTATCGACCCCGTTGATGGCCCGAAACAGATCCCCCAGCAACGGTGCCAGCAACCACTGATTAATGCCTTGGAGCGGCAACGGCCTGCAAACAAACGACACCAGAGCCGATTACAGCCAACCCCGCTCGGCAAACGACACCGGTTGTCCGTCGCCCACCACCAGGTGATCCAACACACGGATATCCACCAACGCCAGTGCGCGGACCAGCCGTTCGGTGATCTGCCGGTCCGCCTGGCTGGGTTCGGCGATACCCGAGGGATGGTTATGAGCCAGGATCAGTGCGGCGGCGTTGTGACTCAGGGCGGCTTTGACAACCTCGCGCGGGTAAACGCTGGCGCTGTCCAGCGTGCCGCGAAACAGCTCCTCGAAGGCGATAAGACGATGCTGATTGTCGAGAAACAACACCGCAAACACCTCGTGCGCATAATCACGCAGCCGGCTGCTGAGGTAATTGCGTGTGGCGTCCGGGCTGGTGAATGCCGATTCCCGTTGCAGCGTTTCGGCCAGATGACGGCGACTGATCTCTAACACGGCCTGCAGCTGCGCGTATTTGGCCCGCCCCAGCCCGGGGGCCGCGCAAAAGGCGGTTTCGTCGGCCCCCAGCAAGCCGCGCAAACCGCCGAAGCGCTGAATCAGGTCCCGTGCCAGCTGTACGGCACTGCAGCCCGGTAAGCCCGTTCTCAGGAAAATCGCCAACAGTTCGGCATCGCTGAGGGCATCGGCGCCGCGTTGTAACAGTTTTTCCCGCGGCCGCTCTTCCAGCGGCCAGTCCCTGATTGCCATAATCTCGTCCCTGAGCGCTGTCCGCAGCGCGGTTTATGCCTGAAAACGCCACCAAAGCGCTACGCAATATCCTTCGCGCTATGATATCTTAGTAAGCTTTCACTAACCGTCAACCTGCCGTAGTGGCTTACTCATCATCCATGCATAGACTCAATCAGAAACGGATTCTTCTTGGTATTACCGGGGGGATCGCGGCGTACAAGAGTGCCGAGCTGACCCGACAATTAAAAACCGCCGGGGCCGAAGTTCGGGTTGTACTCACCCGTGCAGCGGCGGAATTTATTACCCCGCTCACCATGCAGGCGCTGTCGGGTAACCCGGTCCACCAGCACATGCTCGATCCGGCTGCAGAAGCCGGCATGGGCCATATCGAGCTGGCCAAATGGGCCGATCTGGTGCTGATCGCGCCGGCCAGCGCCGATCTGATGGCGCGTCTCGCGGCCGGCATGGGTAATGACCTGCTCACCACCCTGTGTCTGGCAACCGATGCGCCCATCGCGTTGGCGCCCGCCATGAATCAGGCCATGTGGCGCGACCAGCGCACCCAGGATAACGCCGCCCGCCTGCAGGGGCTGGGCATGCAGCTGTTCGGTCCCGGTGTCGGCGACCAGGCCTGTGGCGATAGCGGACCGGGACGCATGCTGGAACCGGCCGAACTGGCGCAACGCAGCGCCGAACTGTTTGGCAACAGCGCCCTGGCCGGCCGGCATGTGGTCATTACCGCCGGCCCGACCCGGGAAGCGCTGGATCCGGTGCGTTACATCAGCAACCACAGCTCGGGCAAGATGGGCTACGCGCTGGCCGAGGCGGCTCGCCAGTCCGGCGCACGGGTGACGCTGATCAGCGGCCCCGTCAATCTGCCCGCACCGGCGGGTGTCGAGCGTGTCGATGCTGTCAGCGCCGAACAGATGCTCAACGCCAGCCTCGCGGCCTGCGCGGACGCCGACCTGTTTATCGCCGCCGCCGCCGTCGCCGACTACCGGGCCGCCAGCGTCGCCGAGCAGAAAATCAAGAAAAGTCAGGATGCGATGCAGATCAATCTGGTCAAAAATCCCGACATTGTGGCCAGCGTAGCCGCACTTGAGCAACGCCCTTTTACGGTTGGTTTCGCCGCCGAAACGCAGCAGGTAGAAAGTTACGCCCGGGATAAAATGGCGCGCAAGAAGCTGGACATGATCATCGCCAACGACGTGTCGCAGGCGGGCATCGGCTTCAACAGCGATGATAACGCCGTCACGGTCATCGACCAGCAAACATGCACAACGTACCCGCAGGCGTCCAAACGCCAGCTGGCGACGCAGCTGATCGCCCATATCGCGCAACAGATGGCCGCGTTCCGCCCATAACCAATCACGCGGTCACGGTGGTCGACCGCAGCGACGCCGCTTGTAGAGACCTACAAGCGCCAGAAAACGCTCAAGTGATCACCGATTTTGCTTTTAACTGGAAACGAACACAGCATGAAAAAACTGCAGGTTAAAATTCTCGACCCCCGTATCGGCAGCACCTTTCCGCTCCCGGCATACGCCACGCCGGGCTCAGCGGGTATGGACCTGCGTGCCTGCCTCGATCAGGACCTGGTACTCGAACCCGGCCAGACCGTACTGATCCCCACCGGGATCTCTATTCATATCGAAGACCCGGGCCTGTGCGCCATGCTGCTGCCGCGCTCCGGCCTCGGCCATAAACACGGCGTCGTGCTGGGCAATCTGGTTGGCTTGATCGATTCCGATTATCAGGGGCCATTGATGGTCTCCTGCTGGAATCGCGGCCAGGACAGCTTCACCATCCAGCCCGGCGAGCGCATCGCACAGATGGTACTGGTGCCGGTCGTTCAGGCCGATTTTGAAATTGTCGATGAATTTTCCGACAGTCAGCGCGGCGAAGGTGGCTTCGGGCATTCCGGCAGCCACTGATGGCCCCGGCTGACAAGGATCAGGAGTATCAACGTCATATGAACATTGCAAACACACAGTACAATCTCGACAGGGACATACCCGATTCGATCTTCCGCGCCTACGATATTCGCGGCGTGGTGGGCGACACACTGACCCCCGGCATCGTTTATCATATCGGCCGCGCCATCGGCACCGTCGCGCGCGAAGCCGGTGAAGACAGCATCATCATTGGTGCCGACGGCCGCCTGTCCAGCCCGGCGATGAGCAAGGCGCTGGGCGATGGCCTGCAGGCCAGCGGCGTCGACGTGTTCGATATCGGCATGGTGCCCACGCCGGTACTCTATTACGCCACGCACATCCTCGACAGCACCTCGGGAGTCATGGTGACCGGCAGCCATAACCCCGCCGACTACAACGGTTTCAAGATCGTTATCGCGGGCCACACCCTGTCCGGCGCTGCCATTCAGGACCTGCTGCAACGGATCAAGGCACAGGACTACAGCACCGGCACCGGCAGTCGCAGCAAGTTCAGCGTCTCCAACAGTTACCTCGACCGCATCGGCAACGATGTGGCGCTGGACCGCCCGCTCAAGGTTGTCGTCGATTGCGGCAACGGCGTCGCCGGCGAACTGGCGCCGCAACTGCTGCGCAGCCTCGGCTGCCAGGTCACCGAGCTGTTCTGCGAGATCGACGGCAACTTCCCCAACCACCATCCCGATCCCGGCAAACCCGCCAACCTGCAGGACCTGATCAAAGAGGTCGCCGCGCAGAAAGCCGATGTCGGCCTGGCGTTTGACGGCGATGGCGACCGGGTCGGCGTGGTGACTAACACCGGCCGGATCATCTACCCAGACCGCCTGCTGATGCTGTTCGCGCTGGATGTGATCAGCCGTAATCCGGGGGCGCAGATCCTGTATGACGTCAAATGCTCACGCCTGCTGCAAGGCACGCTGGAACGCGCCGGCGGCAAGCCCGGCATGTGGAAAACCGGCCACTCGCTGATCAAGGCCAGGATGAAAGAAACCGGCGCCCTGCTGGCCGGTGAAATGAGCGGGCATATCTTCTTTAAAGAGCGCTGGTACGGCTTTGACGACGGCCTGTATGCGGCGGTGCGTTTACTGGAGATTCTGGCCAGGGACGAGCGCTCCCTGGAAGAGATCTTTCTGACCTTCCCGGAAGATATCAGCACCCCGGAGATCAACATCGAAGTCACCGAGGCGGGTAAGTTCGAGATCGTCTCGGCACTGCAGCGCATGGATTACCCGGGGGGCAACTGCTCTACCATCGACGGCGTCCGGGTTGATTACCCCGACGGCTGGGGGCTGATCCGCGCCTCGAACACGACGCCGATGCTGGTCCTGCGCTTTGAAGCCGAGACCGAAGCGGGACTGACGCGTATCCGCAGCGATTTCCAGGCCCGCCTGCAGCAAGTCGACCCGACATTGACCATACCCGAAGCCTAGCCGCTGCCCGGACGTGGCCGTCAAGGGTACGTCCGGCGCAGCGTTTGCGACCAATGCACAACCGCGGGTACCTGCGACCCGCCTCAGAACGGACAGCACCATGCCTCTGACACGCAAAGCCGCCATCAATGTGGCCCAGGTACTGAGCGAAGCTCTGCCTTACATCCAACGTTTTACCGGTAAGACACTGGTTATCAAGTACGGCGGCAACGCCATGACCGACGAGACGCTGAAAAACAGTTTCGCCCGCGATATCGTCATGATGAAGCTGGTCGGCATCAACCCGATCGTCGTCCACGGCGGCGGTCCGCAGATTGGTGACCTGCTCAGCAAGCTGAATATTCAGTCACACTTCGTCAACGGTATGCGTGTCACCGACAGCGCCACCATGGACGTCGTTGAAATGGTGCTCGGCGGACTGGTCAACAAGGAGATCGTCGGTCTGATTAACCGTAACGGCGGCAAAGCGATCGGCCTGACCGGTAAAGACGGTGAGCTGATCCGTGCCAGCAAGCTGAAGGTGAAGCACAAGTCGCCGGAGATGCAGGCACCGGAAATTATCGATATCGGTCATGTCGGCGAAGTGGAAGGCGTCAACACCAGCGTGCTGGATATGCTGGTCAACAGCGACTTTATCCCGGTCATTGCCCCCATCGGGGTCGGCAAGGATGGCGCCTCTTACAATATCAATGCTGACCTGGTGGCGGGTAAGATCGCCGAAGTGCTGAAAGCGGAAAAACTGATCCTGCTGACCAACATTGCCGGTCTGCTGGATAAGAACGGCGACGTTCTGACCGGGCTCAGCACCGAAAAGGTCGACGCACTGATTGAGGACGGCACCATCTACGGCGGCATGCTGCCCAAGATCGGTTGCGCCCTGAGCGCCGTGAAAGCCGGCGTCAACAGCGCGCACATCATCGATGGACGCGTCGCTCATGCCACGCTGCTGGAGATGTTCACCGACGAAGGTGTCGGTACGCTGATCAGCAATCATTTTGACGACGCCGGCGAATAACCTGCCGCTCGCGCACCTGACTCAAAGTAACGAGGCCGTCGAACCGTATTCCACGCGCCTCAAGGACGTACAAAAGGAACGCTATGAATCCCGCGACCGCACGCGA
>JBFGYY010000206.1:0-5828 GCA_041587095.1 Motiliproteus sp.
GAGCGGCGTCTTAGCATTCGGGTCGAGCAACGGGGCGAGCAGGGCTGTATTCAGATCGGCGATAGCGGTGCGGGGCTCAGCGAAGAGGTACTGGAACACCTGTTCGACCCCTTCTTCACCACCAAGGAGGTGGGGGATGGTCTTGGCCTGGGCTTATCGATCAGCTACGGTATCGTCCAGGATCTGGAAGGCCGCATCAGCGCCAGCAATGGCCCGGCAGGCGGCGCATTGTTCAGCATCTACCTGCCGATCTATAACCCACAACAGGATAGCCATGACGATGGATAAACGCGGGCAGATCATACTGGTCGATGATGAAACCGACGTGCGCGAAGCGGCGCAGCAGTGGTTGGAGCTGGCCGGATTTGAGGTCGAAGGTTACAGTGATCCGCGCCAGGCGCTGGCACGGATCACCCCGGACTATCCGGGCATTCTGGTCAGTGATGTGCGAATGCCGAATCTGGATGGTCAGCAACTGTTGCGGGCGGTCCGGGAGCGGGCCCCCGAAATTCCGGTGATCCTGATTACCGGTCACGGCAGCGTGGATATGGCGGTGACCGCCGTGCGCGACGGTGCCTACGATTTTCTGGAAAAACCCTACAACCCGGAGCGGCTGGTCGAAACGATTCACCGCGCCTGTGAGAATCGCCGCCTGACCCTCGATAACCAGCGTCTGCAGGCTCGTTTGTCAGAAGGTTGCGGCATCGATACGCGCATTATCGGCATCTCGCCGGCGATCGAGCAGTTACGCCGCGATATTTTGCGGCTGGCGCAGATCGACACCAACCTGATTATTTTCGGAGAAACCGGCAGCGGCAAAGAGCTGGTTGCCAGCTGCCTGCACGAGTTCAGTCCGCGCAAATCCCGGCCCTTCGTTGCCCTGAACTGCGGTGCCATTCCCGAGAGTCTGTTTGAGAGCGAGCTGTTCGGCCACGAGGCCGGGGCGTTTACCGGGGCCAGCAAGCGACGCACCGGAAAATTTGAGTACGCCGATGGCGGCACGCTGTTTATGGATGAGATCGAAAGTATGCCGCTTAACCTGCAGGTCAAAGTACTGCGCACCCTGCAGGAGGGGGTGGTCGAGCGACTCGGCGATAATCGCGCGCATGCGGTCGATGTTCGGGTGCTGGCGGCGAGTAAAATTGAGCTCAAGGGCGAGGAAAGCTTCCGGCAGGACCTCTTTTACCGGCTGAATCTTGGTGAGCTGCGTATACCGCCGCTGCGTGAGCGTCAGGAAGATATCCCGCTCCTGTTTGACCACTTTGGCCGTTTAGCCGCGGCGAAGCACCAGCGCGAGCCGCGCAGCTGCTCCGGTCATGAGCAGCGGACCCTGCAGCAGTACAGCTGGCCGGGCAATGTGCGTGAATTGCGCAATATCGCCATGCGTTACAGTCTCGATCAGAGTAGCAGCCTCACCGAGCTGCTGTCGCCGTCGGTACCGCGGATCGCTTGTGAGCCCGCTGAAGGGCGGTTGTCGCTGGCGTTGCAGGTTCAGGACTTCGAGGTTCGGGCGATCAAACAGGCACTGCTCAAGCACAGCGGGAATATACAGGCCGTGCTGGATGAACTGGAGTTACCGCGGCGCACCCTGAACCAGAAAATGCAGAAATACGGCATCAGTCGCGGGGGATTTGTGCGTTAATCGCCGTGGTTTAACGTTCAACCGTTAACGAGACAGGTCGGTAGGTTGTTCGATCTCATAGATGGCATCGGCCACCGATTCCATCTTTTCAACGATCAGAGCCTGGGCATCCTGCAGCCCGCGGTTATAGAAAAAGGCGCCGATATCGCCGGCGATGAAATCCAGCAGAAAATCGGCCTCGAACTGGCCGAGATCTCTGTCCAGCTCGGCGCTGAAGTAGCGTTGCAGCTTGTGGATAAGTACCTCTTTCTCCTGTTTGGAAAACACAATCTTGGCCATAGCGACGCTGCTCATTGCTGCCCCGGGCACGTTGAGGCCGCGCCCGGGTGTGAGTGGATGCTGCTCATGTTACGTTATTTGCCGGGCTTTATTCGACCGTCTTATGCTCTGCCATTCCGGGCATGACGTCATCTGAGGCCGGCGCAAGCGCCAATGAACGTCAGCAGCAGTCGGTCTCGATACTGTCGAGCATGCTCAGGCCGTCGCTGTCCTGGTGAGCCGCAAAGAAGTCGCGCATATAGAAGATATAGGCATGAACCAGAAACAGGGCATCGGGCCCGTCGGGCGCTGCCGCTTTGGCCGCAAACCGGCTCCAGAAACGGTTATCAGGTTCTTGTTGCCTGGCGAGTTGGCAGACTCTCGTTACAAGCACTTCGGCGCGCTGTTCGCATTCCAGGCCGCAGAAACTGATGTAACGGTCATGAGGGGCATTGGTTGAATTCATGGGACCTCGCGGGTAAAAGATTGTTCGGCGCCGCCGGATCTGCCGTGGCGTGGATAGCCAAGCTTTGCAAATAGTATTCCGTCTAGCGGCTTATGGCTGTTTCGCGCAGGGCGTGGGAATTGGCGCGGAAATGGGCGCTAAAATGGCATTGAATAGGTTTAACGTCGGCAAAAAGCAGTCGTTGGGCAGAAATCACGTTCATAGGCGGCTAACAAACCGCGAGCAGATATGTCGACTTCGCGCCAAATGCGTCAACTTGTTGGTTTTCCTACCAAGAAGCGGGTTGGATGCGCAGCGCTGGCGGAGTTGCAGCCGATCCGTGGTGAAAACACACGGGCGCCGGGCCACGCTGAGCCGATCATGGCAGCCGTTGCGGGCTAACGTTTTATGAATCTTGGTATAGAATGCTGTAAGCGTCATCCTGCCGCTTCGGTGCAGGGTCCGTCCGTATCAAGGGTGATGCACCACATGGCGGTGCAGTGATGGCCTGACAATCTGGGGTACCGGCCCTGAACCGCGGGGCTTCGGCGATGTGGGTTTTTCGACCGATCACACCAAGTGGCCACCCCGAGCGATCAATAGGAAACCAAGTCGTTGACTCAGCCTCTGCACATATTCAACCTGCCACGCTCCGTTTACTGGACCATCGCCATCGCGCTTATCGTCCTCGGTGCCTACCTGTCTATGATCCGGTTCATGGACGGCGAATGGCTCACCCGGGCCGGGTGTCTGGTGGTGATGCTGGGTATCTGGTGCAGTGTCGGCGGGATCTTCCAGGAACGCCTGATGATCAACCGCATCGAGTGGCGGCGTCGCTATGCGATGGTCAGAACCCGGGCTAGACTTGCCGAGCAGCAGGTCGAAGGGGAGCAGGCCGAGCAGGCGCTGGAAGAGACGGATGAAATCTTCGACAAGCTCCTGGCAGAAACCAAACAGAAACTCAGGCTGACCGTAGGTATTCTCGAGGTGTCACTTCTGCTGACCGGCACGTTTCTCTGGGGGTTCGGAGACCTGATCATCGGTTAGCCACCCCCGTCGCCCACGCGCCAGACCCGATGGATGGCTAGCGATACCGCCCTCGTTAATCGCGGTTCAGTAGCCATACGTTAGCCGGTGACGTAAATGAGTATCATCTGGGCCGTCAGACACGGCCCGTGCCAAGGGCTACTGATACGCCCCTGATGCATAGTGCAGCTCATAACTATGGCTGTAGATCTCAAGAATATTGCCGAACGGGTCTTCCATATAAATCATGCGATAGGGTTTTTCACCCGGGTAGTAATAGCGGGGTTTAGCCATGCGCTGCTTGCCACCGGCGGCGACAATTTTCGCCGCTAAGCCCTCGACGTCGGGGTCCTGTACACAGAAATGAAACACGCCTGTTTTCCAATACTCAAAATTGTTATCGGGGTTCTGCTGGTTTTTAAACTGAAACAGTTCAACGCCGAGGCGATCGCCTGTGGACAGGTGTGCGATCTTAAAGGATTCCCAGTTGGCGCCGAACACATCGGTACACATCGCTCCGATGGGGCTGTCATCCTCGACAATCTCCGTGGGTTCCATAATCAGATACCAACCCAGTACCCGGGTATAAAAATGTACCGCGGCTTCAAGGTCCGGCACCGAGATGCCGATATGGGAAAACGTACGCGGGTAGGGGGTGGCGGGTATACCTGAGTGTGAATCGGTCATGGCTTTTGCTCCGGGTCGTTAAGTTGGACGCAGTGTATAAAGCCATCGATTTGATATAAAATTATCATTTGTCATCATTATGATAACGAACTGTTATGACTGTCTGTTGTTATGATTAATCCCGTATTCCTGCGCACCTTTATGCAACTGGTGCAAACCAATCACTTCACGCAGACCGCTGAGCGGCTGAATATGACCCAGCCGGGAGTCAGCCAGCACATCAAGAAGCTTGAAGCGCAGCTTGGTAAGCCGTTATTGGACCGGCACGGTAAAACGTTCGAGTTAACAACGGTTGGCGATAGCCTGTATCGGTACGGGTTACGGCAGGCCGAGGCGGAGTCTGAGTTGCTCAGCCGCATTGCAGGGGATGACCGCCATAGCGGAGATTGCCGGCTTGCGTGTTCAGGCTCAATGGCAATGCAGCTTTATCCCGCGTTGCTGAATTTACAGGCGCAATATCCGGGTCTGACCGTGAGTGTTGAAGCGGCGCCCAACGCGGCCATTATTGAGCGGGTCCGGACCAATAAGACCGATATCGGTATCGTAACGCAGCCTGTTAACGACCCTAAACTGGAACAAGAACGGCTGGGTGAAGACGCTCTCTGTCTGGTGCTGCCGGCTCAGGCCGATGCAACCTGGCCGGCGTTGTTGCAGCTGGGGTTTATCAACCATCCGGACGGGCACCATTACGCTATTCAGCTTTTGGAGGCCAATTATGCGCAGGAGTTTGCCGGGATGGATCGCGTACCGCAGTCTGGCTATATCAACCAACTCAGCCAGATACTCCTGCCGGTGTCCATGGGCTTGGGATTTACGGTGATTCCGCGCTCGTCGCTGGACGCCTTTCCCTATCCCGAGCGTCTTCGCAGCGCCAAGCTGGCGGTGCCTGTTAACGAAACGGCGTTTATCGTTACCAAAAAGCACCGTACACTCGCCTCAAGATACCAATTGGTCAGAGAGCTCCTGGCAGACCAGTGGCGTTAACTGTGGTGCCGCGTTGTTCATCCCTGCCTCGATGTATCATTTTTCAGGCATTCGCACAGCCGGTTTCCCCGACTTATTATCAATGAGGCCCTCGGGCGAACGTTAACGCTGTCGCTGGCGGATCTCGGTGACGGCTTCGCCGCCAATGCCCCAGTTGTCGGTTTCCACCTCTTCGATAACCACCACTGTGGTGGCGGGGTTCTTACCCAGTGTATCGCGCAGCAGTTCGGTCACACCTTTGATCAGCGTGGCCTTCTGTTCCTTGCTGGCACCTTCACGGGTTATTTTGATGTTCACATAGGGCATGGGTTGTCCTCGTCAGGTCGAAATCAGACAGCTGTTGATGGTTGCACTGAGCACGCTCTCAGATTAACGGGATTTATATCGCCGCCGCTACACGCAGACGGTTTTTTTCCAGCGCCTTCAGGGCCAGCATCAGCAGGGTTCCCAGCGTCATAATGGCCGCCGCCAGCCATACGCCGCCGGTGTAGTTGCCGCTCTGTTCGGCGAGCAGGCCGGTGATGGCCGGAGCCAGCATCTGCGCCACACCGTAGGAGAGAGTCATCTTGCCCATCATCTTTGCCGGTCGGGTCGGGTAATAGCGCCCTGCCATGGTCAGGACCAGACTGACCAGGCCGACAAAGGTGCCGCCGAACAGCACCGAACCCAGCACCGCCGCCGCCAGGCTGCCGCTCAGTACCGGGAGCAAAATGCCGGCGATCTGAATCACAAACAACAGAATCAGGGCGTTGATCGCGCCGATCCGGCGCGCTACCAGATCCCAGA
>JBFGYY010000207.1:0-5823 GCA_041587095.1 Motiliproteus sp.
GCCTGAATAAACTCGTGCTGAGTCAGAGTATCACCAACATAGGTCGCAAATTCATGGCGCTCCACACGCTCGGAAGCCATATAAAAGGCACGCAACCCCGACAACACTTCAACACCACGATCCAACGCGCCTGCTAATGCCCGCTGAACCAGCGTTGTTTCCGAAGCCTGGTCACGCAGCTGCGCCTGCCGCTCGCCCTGCCAAAGCAGCAACGCAATCACCCCGCTGATCGTCACGCCTAAGGTAAAGACGCCATAGAGCAACACACGCGGCCGTCGCAACGATATGCCTGTGATCAACATAAGCTAGAATGCTCGTCAAGTGCTGCCGCCGCGTCCCTGCCGTAGAGTTTAATGGCGCCGCCTAACTGCCTCGCCTCCCGCTGCGCAGACTGCGCCGCCTGATACAACGCCGACAAAGAATCCCCGTCACTACAGACCGCAATACCGATGGATACCCCGCATGGGACCTCTGTTCCGGCGGCACTAAACCGTAGTTTGCGTAACCCATTTCTGATTCGCTGACTTGCCCGCAGCGGATGACTTCGCTCTCCGGCGCTCAGAATCAGCACAAAACCACCACGATGCCGGGCAACGGTATCCGCGCCACGCACCTCCTTGAGCAGCAGCTGACCCAAACCCTTCAGAATCTGATCGCCAACGCCATGGCCATAGCGATGGTTGAGCGTCTTTAAGTTATCCACACCCACCAGCACCAACGCAAAGGTCGACCGATAGCGTCGATACGCTGCCCAGACGTTTTCCAGGCGTCGATTAAACGCCGACTCGGATAACAGGCCGGTTAACGGGTCGTGGGACAAGGCGAGGTTGTGACGATACGCGTCTTCGGTACGGCGTATGACGGCCCTTATCAGCACCGTGCTATCAGCCGTTTTATCCAGAAAGAAGTCTCCTTGCGCGATAGCCCGGCGACGGCACTCCTGGTCCGGACGCGAGGAAGCAAAAATAATCGGTATTTGGCGCAGATGGGGGTACTGCCGGATCACGCTGGCGACTTCGAAACCGGTACAGTCCTGTAAATAGACATCCATCAGTATCAAATCCGGCAAGAAGTTGCAGATTTTCTCTAACACCGCGTCGCTTCGGGTCTCATACTCCGCCGCCATCCCCGCCGCCGCCAGTTGCAACGCATAACTGGCCGCCAGCTCAGGGATATCATCGACGATAAGCACCCGCGCACCTTCCTCGCCGCCGGAGCCAACCAGTTCGTTGAGTAACGTCAGCAGCGTAGCAGGCTGCAAAGGGAGCGTAATAAAGCCCTCGCAGCCAATCCGAACCGCCTCTAACCGATCCACCCATCGCCCGCTAAGGGCGAGCAAAATCAGTGGCAGGGCCTCCCCGGACTCATTCAGCGCAGAACGGCGCAGGGCCTGAATTTCCTCACCCGGCGCAGCCGTCATGGCAACAAGCAGGCACGCAGGTGGCCTGAGCCTGAGCGCGGCCTGCAGGTCAGATAACAGGCTAAAATAGGTAAACCGATACCCCGCCAGCAAAGACTCTTCATGCAAGCGCCACGCGCTTCCCGGCTGACCATCCAGCACATAGACCGGCACTGGGCCATTAACCGACGCAACAGTCTCGCGGACCGCTGTGTTGTGAGGCTCAGCAGCCGTCTTCAACAGCAAGGCATCCAATTCCCGCAAGCCATCCGCCAGGGTATTCGCCAGCGCCGCCGACGCAGGCTCATCTGCGCCAAGCACCGCTTTAAGCTCAATTTCCAGCTTTCTGGCACAAGCGCCTATCGCCGCCAAACCAAAGCTGAGGGCAGAACCCGATAAGCTATGCACCAGACGATGCAGCGCATTCAAGTCCCACTGACCTGGTCCCGCTGCACTCATATCGTGCAAAACACCCAGCCGTTCAGGCAGGTTTTCTATATAGGCCTGCTTTAGCGCCGCCAGCTCGGCCTGATAATTGTCATTGCTCACGATACCGGCATGCTCCCTTGCTGGTTCAAGTGTTATTCAAAAACATCTCTGAGAAATAATGGCATAGCACAGATTTCTCACCCCCGCGTTACCACTCACGCAGCGAAATCCGGGCATTGCGCGTCATCACGCATAAACCGCTCACCACGCGCCCCTCCCCCAAAAAACAGCTCGACTATGCAGAACAATAGCAGCCATCAGGGTCAACACGCTTGCTCAAGAACTAAAGAACGCGCTATAAATGGATGGCAAATCGACCACTGAAAATATCGCAGCCGGTCAAACACCACAATAGGGACGTTGTAGGTATGCTCAACAACCGGATACTTATCGTCGAAGATGAACCCTTCGAAGCAGAGCATCTGCGTCTGGAACTGCAGCAAGCGGGGCTCCAGGTTGACCACGTGGTCTCCAGCGGCGAATCCTGCCTCAGTCTGCTGAAAACCTATCAACCGGACCTGCTGATCGTTGATATTCTGCTGGGCGGCTCTCTGGACGGTATAGACACCGTTGCCGCTATCAACAGTACCTGCCGGATTCCGGCCATATTCCTTACGGCGCATACCGATCAGCATCTGCTGGAGCGGGCCGCCCAGACCCTGCCCTACGCCTACCTGCTTAAGCCTTACCGGCCCCAGGAACTGCTGTTCCTGGTAGACAGCTGCCTGAGCCGTGCCCGCGTGGAGCAGCAGCAAGCCCTGGTGCAATATGAGACTCAGGAAAAGCTGCGTCTGGCTCTGGCCGTTATGGAAAATACCCGGGAAGGGGTGATGGTCGTCGATCCACAACTGAAGATCGTCTGCGTCAATCCCGCATTTACGCGGATAACCGGCTACTGTGCCGACGATGTCATTGGCCACCCCCCGTCTATCCTGCAAGAACAGACTCCAACGCCGAATCTGTTCCCTGAGGTGCGCCATGCGCTGACGCATACCGGTCACTGGCAGGGAGAATACGTCAACCACCGCAGCAACGGCGAGGCCTATCCGGAATGGATGAGTATCAGCACGATCCGGGACGCTGACAGCGCGATTACCCACTACGTTTGCACCTTCTCGGACATCTCCCGTCTGAAACGCTCCGAAGCCGACTTGCTGCATCTGGCTCGCCACGACGCTCTCACCGATCTGCCGAACAGGCTGATGATGGCCGAGCATCTGCAGCTGACCATGCGCATGGCCGACCGCAGTGACGCGTCCTGCGCCGTGCTGTTTATGGATCTGGACCGCTTCAAGCTTATTAATGACAGTCTGGGCCACCACGTTGGCGATCATGTTCTGCAGGAAGTTGCCAAGCGCTTCAGCCGCCTGATCCGTGAAGTCGATATGATTGCCCGCCTGGGGGGCGATGAGTTCGTGGTGATCCTGGAAAATATTGGCCGCCCCATCGATGCATCGCTGGTTGCCGAAAAGCTCCTGCAAGCCCTTGAGCAACCGGTTATCGCGGACAACCAACCCTTCTCGGTCACGTGCAGCGTCGGCATTGCCATCTACCCTAAAGACGGCAACAGCGTGGATGACCTGCTGCGCAACGCCGATGCGGCCATGTATCAGGCCAAGGAACACGGTCGCAACACCTATCAGTTTTACACCCAGGAGCTCACCGAACAGGCGCTGGAGCGTATCAACCTCTACACGGCCTTACAGCGGGCGCTGCTCAACGATGAGTTCGAGCTGCACTACCAACCGCTGGTCAGCTTCAGCAGTGGACAGATCTGCGGCATGGAAGCGCTGATCCGCTGGATACGGCCCGGCAGCGGCATGGTCCGTCCCGACCTGTTTATCGCTGCCGCGGAAGAAACCGGTCTGATCGTCCCCATCGGCGATTGGGTGCTGCGCCAGGCCTGCCAGCAAGCCGCCGAATGGCAGGCAGAAGGGGCAGAATCGCTGCGTTTGGCCGTAAATATATCCAGTCGTCAGTTACGGCGCGGTAAATTGAAAGATAGCGTTCTGAATGCCCTTTACGAATCGGGACTCGAACCGGAATACCTCGAGCTGGAACTGACCGAATCAAGCTTTATCGACCTCGACCCGGCCGAGCTTCAGGATCTGTTCCGGTTACGGGAGATGGGGATTCAGATTGCCATCGACGATTTTGGGACCGGACTGTCGTCCCTGAGCCGGCTGAAAAAAATGCCGGTATCCACCCTGAAAATAGACCGCTCCTTCGTGATGGATATTCCCGACGACCCCAACGACGAGGCGATCGCCCGCGCCATTATTGCCCTGGCCAAGACACTGAACCTGTCGGTGACCGCCGAGGGTATAGAAACCGCCTACCAGCACCGCTTTCTGGAGACCGAAGGCTGTAACCAGGGCCAGGGGTATCTGTTTTCCCGCCCGTTACCGGCGGCAGATTTCGCCCGTTTCTACCGGAGCTTTAGGCGTGCGGGCGTCATGTCAGAGTATTAAGCCGGCAGCCTGTCACCGTGCAACCAATACCTCCTGACAGATAGCTCATCAATGAACCGCCATGGCACAAAGCCATACCGTTGCATCGCCGCGCTCCCCGAACCGGAAGCTACCCGACCCAGCACTAGCGCTTCAATGACGGCGCGTCAGCCTTATCCGCTTCTTGGGCTGCGAGCAAACGCGCCTCCATCTTTTCGATGCGATCGTACAGTTCGGTCAGCGTCGGATCCCGGTCTTGCATAGACCCCTGGCGGACCATCTTGTCGTGCTCTTCATTCATCACGTTAACGACAATACCGATGACCATATTCAGAAACGCGAACGCGGTAAAAAAGATAAACGACAGATAATAGGTCCAGCTGAGCGGATACACTGCCATGGTCTCGTACATGACATCGGTCCAGTCCTCGAACGTCATCACCCGGAACAGCGTCAGCAACGAGATGGTGATATCCCCCCACAAATCCGGATTGATAGCTTCAAACAGAGTGCTGCCCATGGCGGCATAGATATAAAAAATAATAAACATCAGCAGCAGAACATACCCGAGCTGGGGCAGCGCACGTAACAGGGAGTTGAGTAACAGTCGCAGCTCGGGGATCAGGGACACCATGCGTAGCACCCGGAAGACCCGAATCAGCCGGGCCACCAGCGCCATATCGCTGTTTTCGATCGGAATCAGACTCACCGTCACGATGAGGGTGTCGAAGATATTCCAGGGGTTACGCAAGAAGTCGCGCTTGTTTTCCTCGCCGAGAAAACGAATGATGATTTCCGTCAGAAAAAACAGCGTGATCAGATTATCCAGCCAATCGACCAGCGTCTGGGACAGGGGGGATAATTCATAGGTTTTAGCCCCCACCAGCAGCGCAGAACCGATAATCACCACCACCACAAACAGCTCGAAAGCTTTATTGCTTCGCAGGCGCGTAAAAGATTGCTGCAGGTATTGCGTATTCATTATTTGCCGTCCCAATCATCAAAATAAACGGGCCGCACAGGCAGCCCGCTTGCAATATTTCGGCACAGATGATGGTGGCTGAAGCGCGATTTTACAACCACCCATCAGGCAAATTTACAGTGAATCGAAACCCTGACTGGCCATGGCGACAGCACGAAATATCGCGCGCCCCTTGTTAAGGGTTTCCTTCCACTCCAGTCGCGGTACCGAGTCGGCGACAACGCCTGCCCCGGCCTGAATATGCAGTGTATTGTCTTTAATCACCGCTGTGCGGATCGCGATGGCGGTATCCATATTGCCGTTCCAGGACAGGTAGCCGACGGCACCGCCATAGACGCCGCGCTTCACCGGCTCCAACTCATCGATGATCTCCATGGCACGAATCTTCGGCGCGCCACTCAACGTGCCTGCCGGATGGGTGGCACGCAACACGTCGATGGCACTACAGCCAGCCTTCAGCTTACCGGTGACGTTGGAAACGATATGCATCACGTGCGAATAGC
>JBFGYY010000208.1:0-5806 GCA_041587095.1 Motiliproteus sp.
AAAGAATAGCGTCACGAGTAGCGCTGCTTGGTCGGTTGTGGCGGGCTGATTGCCGAGGTTTTTGTCTTGAGAACAGGTTTAAGGGACCGCAAGTTTTCAAGTATTAATGCTGATATCTCTGAGTCTGTAATGAGCTGCTTTAACTCAGGGCGCAGGCTGATCCGCAATCTGCTTGTGCAGCACTTTGAGCTCCTGCGTGAGTTTCTGGTTGGTCATGCGTTGCTCAAAGAGTTTTTTATCGGTTTTATCCAGTGATGCTTCGAGTCTGTCGGCTCTTTCCTGTAACTGTTCGTTGATCTGTTTCTGTTGCTGCAACTGCTCCTGAAGCCGGTCAACGACGGTACCCTGACCCGTGGTCGCACCGGAGTATGGCAAGCTGGATTTGGGCTGGGCATGCAGCTCATTCAGAATATGGCTCGATAGCGCCTGCAGGTCACGGGTTTCCCGCTCGGTGTAATTTACACTGGCTTCCATGGCCCGGTGTGCGCCGGCTGCACCGATCGAGCCGGCCAGTGTGTGCTCCAGCATGCGGTGAAATTCAACCAGCTCGATAATCGTGATGTACTGCTTGTTTTCCAGGTCCAGATCACTGGCGATACCCGAGACTTCGTGCTCCACTTTGTCGAGGGGAAGATACTCGGCCAACAGAGTCGATGCCTCCCGGCGCTTTTGGCTGAAACCGATATAGGTGTCTAATCCGGTTGGACGGGCCTTGTGGGTTTTTGACGCGGTTTCCTGCACCGCCATAAATTCGGTCAGTTGCTTGCGTTCCTCTTTGTCGGGGGCGTGTGACAGCGAGCCGCCGATAAATCCCAGGGTATTGAGTAACAGCGACCAGAAGACGCTGTGACTGATCTGGCTCAGCCCATCCATACCGAACAGGGCCTCAGGTCGCAACCAGGGTATCCCCCAGGGACCGTCGCTGATGATCGGCGTAGCGATCAGCCCGTTTGCCGCGAAGGTTGGCAGTACCAGTGTATAGAGCCAGGCGAATAAGCCCAGACTGAGGCCCAGCAGCGCACCGCGGCGATTGGCCTGGCGCCAGAACATGCCGCCGAACAGGGCAGGGACAAACTGAAATACGGCGACAAACGAAAGCATCCCCATGGCGACCAACATCTGTCCGTCGCTGAACTCACGGGCAAACCACAGGCTGGCGGACAGGATCAGCGCAATGGCAAGCCAGCGGCACTGAAGTAGATAGCCGCGCAGAAAGCCACAGATTCGCAGGCGGTCAACCGCCCAGAGCAGCAGGTGGTTGGTGGTCATGGTTGCCAGTGCCATGCTACTGAGCATGATCATGCCCACGGCGGCGGAGAAACCGCCGATAAACACCAGCATGGTAATGACCGGCTGGTCGGCCTGCAGGGGCAGCAGCAGGACAAAGGTATCGGCTTCTTCGTAGGACAGCCCTAACAGCAAGCCGGCGGCCGCGATCGGCATTACAAACAGATTAATGACTAAAAGATACACCGGCACCAGCCACATGGCGGTGCCGACATGTCGTTCATGGGCGTTTTCTATCACGGCAGCGTGGAATTGACGGGGCAGGCATTGAATGGCCGCCGCTCCCAAAAGAATCAGGGTCAGCCAGTGGACGAACAGCGAGCCTTCACCTGTGCGGGATGAGATCAGATGGTGCAAACCTGTCCAGTGCACGCGTTGCAATATATCGCCAAAGCCGCTGAACAGCCCGTAAGTGACAAAAATTCCGACGACTAAAAACGCCAGTAGCTTGACCACGGACTGAACAGCCAGTGCGACCATCATTCCTTGATGCCGCTCGGTGGGGTCGAGGTGCCGTGCACCGAACATAATGGTGAATGCGGTCATCATCAGCGTTACCAGCGTGCCGATGGTGCCCCAGTCATCATGGCCCTGTGGCGTGTCGACAATGATCGTAACGGTAGAGACGATCGCTTTCAGTTGCAGGGCGATATAGGGGATGATGCCCAGGAGGGCGATAAGGGTGACCAGCGCGGCGACAAGCGGTGAATGGTTGTAGCGGGTGGAGATAAAGTCCGCAATGCTGCTGATATGGTAAGTCTCTTTGATGCGGATCATGCGCCGCACCGTGCGTTTCCAGCCAAACAGGGCCAGGATGGCGCCAATATAGATTGCCGTAAACAACAGGCCGGATTCGGCGGCCACGCCGACGCTGCCATAAAAGGTCCATGAGGTGCAGAACACGGTAATGGTCAGGGCGTACACCCAAGGGTGGCCACTGGGACGCGTGCTGTGTTCAAGCTTTCGCTCAACGATCTGAGCGATAAGAAACAGGACCGCCATGTACAAACAGACAGCAAAAATGACGGTCGTGGCAGAAAACATAGTTAACCTTTGTGTTTTTCTGACTTTATATAGCCTGACGACTGTTCAGGTGCAAGTAGCATATCGATGAATACTGCTGACCGGCGGTCTAAGCCGCGCAGCCTGCTGACAGAATCACAACCGGGTGACGAGTCTTGGGAGGAGCACCGCACGGAATCGTTGAAAACAATGCAGTGAGCAGCAGGGGGGGTCAGGAGTTGTCCGGATTCTGATCGCGGGCAGTGCTGCAGCAGCCTTTATGGGCATGGGGGGCCGGAACCAGATCGATTCCGCCTTCATGATAAGGGTGACAACGCAGTAGCCGCCTCAGCGCCAGATAGCTGCCGCGGATAACACCGTGGCTTTCCAGTGCTTCCATCGCGTAGGACGAGCAGGTTGGATAGAAGCGGCAGTTACTGCCGAGCAGCGGGCTTATCAGGTATTGATAGCCGCGCAGGAGCAGGATAAGTAATGTTTTCATACCGCGATTGTACGCCTGTATCGCGTCGTGGGGAAACCGCCCGCAGGACGGTTTCATGCAAGACAGCGTTATTAAAAAGCGCTTCAGTTTGGCTCTGCCGGCCCGAATCCGCCACCGCCCGGTGTTTCGATGATAATCTGGTCACCTGCCTGCACCTCTACCTTGGCCGTGGCGGGTAGCGTTTGATGACTGCCATCCGGGTGCCTGATGCTGTTCATGCCGGTCTGACCGTCAGCGCCACCGGCGACGCCGAAAGGCGCAACGCTGCGATGGGAGGAGAGAATTGCGGCGGTCATCGGCTCCAGAAAACGGATCTGACGCACCACACCGTCACCACCACGCTGCTGTCCGCCACCGCCCGATCCGCGCCGAATTTCAAAACGTTCAAGGCGAACGGGGAAGCGCCACTCCAGCACTTCAGGGTCGGTCAGGCGTGAATTGGTCATGTGGGTCTGCACCGCACTGGTGCCATCAAAATCTGGCCCGGCGCCCGATCCGCCGCAGATGGTTTCATAGTACTGGTAGCGCTCGTTGCCGAACGTGAAGTTGTTCATCGTCCCCTGTGAGCCCGCGACAACGCCCAGCGCCCCGTACAACGCATCGGTGATCCATTGCGAGGTCTCAACGTTGCCGGCAACCACCGCCGCCGGGTAGACGGGCGATAGCATGGACCCTTCGGGAATGATCAGTTCCAGAGGCTTGAGGCAGCCCTGGTTCATGGGGATATCGGCATCGACGAGGGTGCGGAACACATACAGCACCGCTGCATAGCAGACGGCGCGGGGGGCATTGAAATTGCTCTGCTGCTGGGCGGAGCTGCCGCTAAAATCGATGCGCGCCTGACGGGCAACCCGGTCGACCCGGATAGAAACCCGGATCTGCGCACCGTTATCAACCCGGTAGCAGAAATCGCCGTCGGCGAGCGTTGACAGTACGCGTCGGACCGACTCTTCCGCGTTGTCCTGCACATGCCCCATATAGGCCTGAACCACCGGCAGGCTGAATTGCGCGATCATTCGCTGCAGTTCCTGTACCCCCTTGGCGTTGGCCGCGATCTGCGCTTTTAAATCGGCGATATTCTGATCGGGGTTGCGTGCCGGGTAGGGGCCGCTTGAAAGGAGTTTACGCAGAGTGGCTTCCTGGAACCGGCCCTGTTTGACCAGTATCAGGTTATCGATCAGGATCCCTTCTTCCTCGACGGACACGCTGTCCGGCGGCATGGAGCCCGGGGTGATGCCGCCGATGTCGGCGTGGTGTCCCCGCGAGGCCACATAAAACAGCACCTCTTGGCCCGCATTGTCGAATACCGGTGTCACAACCGTGATATCCGGGAGGTGAGTACCACCGTTATAGGGGGCGTTCAGTACGAAAATGTCCCCCGGTGCCATGCTGGCGTTGTGGGTCGACATCACACTCTGAATACTTTGCCACATGGACCCCAGGTGGACCGGCATGTGCGGGGCATTGGCGACCAGGAACCCTTGCTGATCGAAAATAGCGCAGGAGAAGTCCAGGCGTTCCTTGACGTTGACCGAATAGCTGGTGTTTTCCAGCGTCGAGCCCATCTGTTCGGCGATGGACATAAACAGGTTGTTGAAGACTTCCAGCATGACCGGGTCGACCGCGGTGCCTATCGCGGCCTGGCGTGCCAGAGGCTCAACCCGTGTCAGAATAAGATCGCCCAGAGCTGTGCAGCGCGCCTCCCAACCGGGCTCGATCACATTGGTACCGGTCGCTTCCACGATCAGTGCCGGTCCACGGTTGCTGGCGTTGCTGCACAGGTCGTCGCGCTGGTACAGCGGGATGGTCTGGCGTTGCCCCTCGATCCACATACTGCCCTGCCCGCAAGACTCAGGCGTTTTCTGCGCCGTTGTATTCGTTTCTGAAGGAGGGAGTGTGGCGGGCTCGGTCTCAGCCGAAGCGGTATGCCCGATCGCTTCAACAGAGATCGCCTCCAATACCAGCGGCTTATCCTCGACAATAAAGCCGTAGCGCTGGCGATGGGCTTCGGCGAAGGCCTGTTCCGTGCCGGCGACGTCGCTTAGCATCACCTGCAGCGCCGAATCCGTCCCCTGGTATTTGAGATGAACCCGTCGCTGCACACTGATCGCGTCGGGATGAATACCCTGTTCGGTGACGTCGTTACGACAGCGCTGCCCCAGGCTTTCAAGCGTCACGCC
Organism: Motiliproteus sp.; assembly: GCA_041587095.1. Lineage (GTDB taxonomy): Bacteria > Pseudomonadota > Gammaproteobacteria > Pseudomonadales > Balneatricaceae > Motiliproteus. The sequence continues at coordinate 4,972 of JBFGYY010000208.1, forward strand.
CAGCTGTTCAAGCAAGGCGGCATTAAAGGGCTGTTCGACCGCCTGTTGGTGCAGACTGCGGATATCCGCCAGTCCCATGCCATAGGCGGACAGCACGCCGGCCAACGGATGCAGCATCACCTGGGACATGCCCAGTGTGTCGGCAACCTGGCAGGCGTGTTGTCCGCCGGCACCGCCAAAACAGCACAACACATATTGGCTGATGTCGTAACCGCGCTGGGTGGAGATCTCCTTGATCGCATTGGCCATATTTTCCACGGCGATCTGCAGATAACCCCGGGCAATGGATTCGGCGCTGTGTGAGCCCCCGGTTGCCTGGTTGATCTGTTCAGCCAGTTCGTCAAACTTTTGCCCGACGATAACCGGGTCCAGGGGTTGATCGGCCTCGGGGCCAAATACTGCCGGAAAAAAGGCGGGGTCAATGCGGCCCAGCATCAGATTGCAATCGGTAACGGTTAACGGCCCGCCCCGACGGTAGCAGGCTGGTCCCGGGTTCGCGCCGGCGGACTCCGGGCCGACCCGCAGCCGGCTGCCATCAAAGCTTAGGATCGAACCGCCACCGGCGGCGACAGTATGAATCTGCATCATTGGCGCACGCATGCGCACACCGGCTACCTGGGTCTCAAAGGCCCGTTCGTATTCCCCTGCATAGTGGGTGACGTCAGTTGATGTGCCGCCCATATCAAAACCGATCAGTCGCATAAAGCCGGCTTTTGCACAGGTCTGCGCAGCGCCTACGATGCCTCCGGCAGGGCCGGATAGGATGGAGTCTCGCCCCTGAAAGCGACTGGCATCTACCAGCCCACCATTGGACTGCATAAACATCAGACGTACC
>JBFGYY010000209.1:0-5763 GCA_041587095.1 Motiliproteus sp.
CCTCACAGTTATAGGTTTCCTGCAGCCATTTTACGATGACTGAAGTATCCAGGCCGCCTGAGTAAGCCAGCACAACCTTGTTAAAATCTGACATGCTTTTGCTCCAAAACACCCTGAGAAGGGCAATGTAACGCGATCATTTTATGAAACCGGCGATTATACACCCAATCATCGCAAGTGCGACAAACCGCTGGCTATTAGCCGCAGATAAAAATCACTGATCGTCTGCGGATTTTTCTAAGCGTACTGTCACCCGACGGTTGCGCAATCGGCTACGGGCATCTTTGTTTTTAACCACCGGGTAACGCTCTCCATGATATCGGGTGGTAATCATCTCATCGCTAATGCCTGCCCGGGCAAGGTAACGGGTCACTTCTTCGGCACGCTGACGTGACAAATCACGGTTAATCAATCGACGACCGACATTATCCGAGTGACCATCGACAAATATCGATCTGACCGCCGAATCGCTTTTCACATACAACGCGATCAAATCGAGGCGCTTTTTAGTCGCATCAGACAAGCGCCACTCGGCGGACGGAAACAGAACGGCAGACCGGGCAATCTGATTGAAATTAACCGGTAGCAATCCAGCCAGACAAGACACATATCCCTTGTAGGCATTTTGAAAGTTCACCGCCGAAATGGCGACTTTCAGCGGCTCTGAACTTCCCATCCAGCGCGCATTACTCAGCGCCGGAAACTGACCTCGACTCAGCGAGACCAGCATATCCTTGGCGTACTGACTGTTAACCCGCAACTGGTTATCCCTGACACGGCTAGGTATCAGACCAATCGCTTGCGGTGCCATCCCTCCGCCCCAGGGCGGTGCCTCGGCGACAAGATAGGTTCCGCTGCCAAAATGTACGGCCTGAGGAGCATTTAACAGGAACTCAAGGTCCTCGCCGGCCCGGTGCTCGAAAACCGCCGTTCCAAAGTCAGGAATGGTCTGACTGAGCCGGCACTCGAACAGCGATGACTCTAATCGCCAGTCCGTACCATCGATAGGCGCTCGAAACGTCACAGCCTGGGCAGACATGGCCGTCAACATATAACTCACTACCAATGCGGTAACAGCCAGCAACAAAGCAAATACGTTGCCGAGCGACTTGATCACTGATGCCAGCAGCGCAAAAGACCGGTCAGGCGCCGCTGGTATACTACAGCCTTTGGCGTAACGCCCGAATCGTAGTGGTGAAGTAACATGCATTTGCAAAGTAACCCAAACTGCTGACTAACCCGGTTGTTAGCCGATCTTAAGGTCCAGCCCTAATCGGCCATTCCTAAATACGCGTTTCATAGGGATAGTGTCGCCCGAACCAGCCGAATCTTTAGTAACTAAAGTATCCGAGTCAAGATTGGCCGAAAGGCGCCGGCACTGATAGAATCCGCAGAATACTCGACTGCACCAAGGACCACAATGCAACGCCTCGAAATCACACGACCTGACGACTGGCACGTCCACCTGCGCGATGGCGACGTACTCGCAGATACCGTCGCCGATATGGCACGCTATTTCGGCCGCGCAATCATCATGCCTAACCTGACGCCACCGGTCACCAACACCGACCAGGCTCTGGCCTACTTCGACCGCATCACGGCAGTGACGCCCGCTGGCAGCGCATTCAAACCACTGATGACGCTTTATCTGACCGACCAGACCACCGCAGAAGAGATTCATCGCGCCAAAGCCAGCCAGCGCATCCAGGCCGTGAAACTGTATCCTGCCGGCGCTACGACTAACTCCGCTTCCGGTGTCACAGATCCCGCCAAGCTTGATGCTGTCTATGCCGCGCTACAGGAAACAGGCATGCCCCTGCTGGTTCACGGCGAAGTTACCGACGATCGCATCGATATCTTTGACCGCGAAGCGGCCTTTATTGACCGCCATCTGCAGAACATCACCCAGCGATTCAGTTCGCTGAAGGTGGTCATGGAGCATATCACCACAGCGGATGCCGCTGCCTTTGTGGCGGAAAGTAACAGTAACGTGGCGGCAACCATCACCCCGCAGCACCTGCTCTACAACCGTAACGACCTGCTGGTTGGTGGTATCAAGCCTCACCTTTACTGCCTGCCGATACTCAAACGCAACACCCATCAGGACGCCCTGATCGACGCTGCAACCAGCGGTTCAGCCAAGTTTTTCCTGGGCACTGACTCTGCTCCCCATGCACGTAACGCCAAAGAGAGTGCCTGCGGCTGCGCAGGCTGCTACAGCGCGACCTCGGCTATCGAGCTGTATGCAGAAGCCTTTGAGCAGGCTGGCGCTCTCGATAAACTGGAAGGGTTTGCCAGCCATCACGGCCCCGACTTTTATGGTCTGGCGCGTAATAGCGACACTATTGTTCTGGAAAAACACGCCTGGACGCAGAAAGACTCACTGAAGTTCGGCAACCAGACCATCACCCCTTTGCGTGCAGGCGAAACCATCGCCTGGCGCGTTGTTTAACTGCTCTAAGGAGAAAGCGTGACCAACCGATCCTCCGGCTGCGAAACCGTTATGGCCGATCGTTTTCGCGGCTACCTGCCCGTCGTTATCGATGTTGAAACGGCGGGCTTTAATGCCAGTACCGACGCCCTGCTTGAAATTGCCGCTGTCATACTCGATATCGACGAACAGGGCATCCTCTACCCCGCGCAAACCATTTCAGCCAACGTAAGCCCATTTGAAGGCGCAAACCTTGAACAGGCCGCGCTGGACTTTACCGGCATAGATCCGCACAACCCGCTGCGCCAGGCGGTGTCCGAGCAGACCGCCCTTGAGATGATTTTCAAACCGGTACGCAAAGCCATAAAAGCCAGCGGCTGCAAACGCGCCATCCTTGTCGGCCACAACGCCTCATTCGATCTAAGCTTCGTTAATGCGGCTGTCGAGCGCTGCGAGATTAAACGCAACCCGTTCCATCCCTTTTCGACCTTCGACACCGCAACGCTGGCCGCCCTCGCCTTTGGCCACACCGTTCTGGCGCGTTCTTGCGAGATAGCAGGGATAGAGTTCAGCAACCGCGAAGCCCATTCAGCACTCTACGATACCGAAAAAACAGCCGAGCTGTTTTGCCAGGTCGTCAATCGCTGGAAGGAACTGGGTGGCTGGGACATGGTGCTGCGCGACCAGGACTAGAACCAGGACCAGGACAACAGCTAGCAACAAGCACCACAGACACCGCTATCAAGAAACAAAAAAGCCCGCTAGTGCGGGCTTTTTAACTTTATGCTTTTAACCTATAGCGCTTACAGCTTGTCGGCATTACCGGCCAGGTAGTCTGCCACACCATCGGGAGAGGCGTTCATACCCTTTTCACCTTTCTGCCAACCGGCAGGACAAACTTCACCGTGCTCTTCATGGAACTGCAGTGCGTCAACCAGACGCAGCAACTCATCCATATTACGGCCCAGTGGCAGGTCGTTAACGATCTGAGAACGAACCACGCCGTTGGTATCGATCAGGAATGCACCACGCAGCGCCATACCACCGGCAGACTCCACATCATACGCTTTGCAAATTTCATGATTCATATCGGCAGCCAGTGTGTACTTAACCGGACCGATACCGCCTTGATTAACCGGCGTGTTGCGCCACGCATTATGAGTAAAGTGCGAGTCGATAGACACGCCGATCACTTCAACATTGCGCTCTTTAAACGCGTCTACCCGATGATCCAGAGCAATTAACTCGGAAGGACATACAAAGGTAAAGTCCAGCGGGTAGAAAAACACCAATCCGTATTTTCCTTTGATCGCTGTTTTCAGATTGAATTCACCAACAATCTGCCCATCACCCAGCACCGCAGGAACTGTAAAGTCAGGTGCTTCTTTACCAACAAGTACGCTCATAGTTAAAAAATCCTTCTGCTTTCTCGTTTAGCGCAACACCCTATAGAGCGGTGTTGCTATTAATTATCGGTAAGCTGCGATTCTGCAGCGGCCTTGATTAATTCTTCAAGCTCACCGTTTTTGCTCATTTCCACCACGATATCGCAACCACCGATCAGCTCGCCATTCACCCATAACTGAGGAAATGTAGGCCAGTTGGCATACTTCGGCAACTCGGCGCGAATATCCGGATTCTCCAGAATATTAACGAACGCAAATTTCTCGCCGCAATTCATTACGGCTTCTACAGTCTGAGCAGAAAAACCGCACTGAGGAAATTTTGGCGTTCCTTTCATATAAAGGAGAATGCTGTTATTCCCGATCTGATCTTTAATAGTGTCAACAACTGAAGACATGGTATTCACCTACCTGCAATGAAAAACGCCATTATGACCCTAGCTGGCCAGTTGGCACAAATGATACACATATCCGACCATTCTTGTCAGGTTAAAAAGTGATTTTTTTAATTTTAACTCCGGCATCTTTCCTTCTACACATTAACCTCTCAAAAATCGGGCGCTTTTTTTTGCATAACCTGCCTGCGTACGACTAAAATGGACGTTTTTTTCCGGCCTTCTTGGCCGCTCTAATCCGCTAGTATAGGGAGATCGTTCTTATGGCTTCGCAGTCCTTGATGGGTACATACGCACCGATGTCGGTTGCCTTTGAACGCGGCCAGGGGGCTTGGCTTTACGATACGCAAGGCAATAAATTTCTCGATGCGCTTAGTGGAATAGCGGTATGCGGACTGGGTCACACCCACCCGGCCGTCACGCAGGCCATTACCGACCAGGCACAAAAGCTCCTGCACACCTCAAATCTTTACACGCTCCCGCTTCAGGAAGAACTCGCGACAAAACTCACGCAGTTGTCCGGCATGGATAACGTGTTTTTTTCCAACTCAGGGGCAGAAGCGAATGAAGCAGCGATAAAACTCGCCCGTCTGTACGGACACCGCAAAGGCATCGACAATCCGGCCATTATTGTGATGGAAAACGCCTTTCACGGTCGTACACTGGCCACATTAACCGCCACGGGCAACCGTAAAGTCCAGGCCGGTTTTGAGCCGCTGGTTTCCGGCTTTATCCGCACCCCTTTCAATGATATCGAATCCATTCGCACCGTCGCCCGCAACAATCCGAATGTGGTCGCTATTCTGGCTGAACCGATACAGGGTGAAGCGGGCGTGGTTATGCCCGCCGATAGCTACCTTAAACAGTTGCGTGACCTTTGCGACGAGCACGAGTGGCTTCTCATGCTCGATGAAGTCCAAACGGGCAACGGGCGTACCGGCAAATATTTTGCGTACCAGCACAGCGATATCCTGCCCGATGTAGTCACCACCGCAAAGGGGCTGGGTAACGGCGTCCCGATCGGAGCCTGCCTGGCACGCGGCGTGGCCTCACAAACCCTGACCACCGGTACACACGGCTCAACGTTCGGGGGCAACCCGCTGGCCTGCGCTGCGGCTCTGGCTGTCGTTAATACACTCACCACAGACAACCTGATGGAGTGTGCAGCTCGCCATGGCGCGCAGATTCTTAAAGGCTTTAAAGATGAGCTCGCCAACACCGCCTGCGTCAAAGATATCCGCGGCCAGGGCCTGATGATCGGCATCGAACTCAACCAGCCCTGCACAGAGCTGGCCGTACTGGCTAAAGTTAAAGGCATTCTCATCAATGTCACCGGTGGAGGCACCGTGATCCGGCTCTTGCCTCCGCTCATTATCAACGATAACGAAGTGAATCTCATTGTCGGCGTCATTTCCAAGCTGATAAAAATCACCGCGGCAGACGATGACCACGCGTCCTGAACCGACCCTATTTATGGACTGTCAACAGCAGACGGTCCGGAGTGACCTATTATGACTACCAGACATTTTCTGAC
>JBFGYY010000210.1:0-5748 GCA_041587095.1 Motiliproteus sp.
CAACGCGGCGATCTGCGCGGGCGTTGCGGCGAAGTGGTGACACAAGCTGGCGGCGTCAAACCAGGGGGTGCCGATGGCGGCGTACTCCCAGTCCAGGACCACCAGATTCGGTTCGCCGGTAAGTGAAGATGAATCCTGGCACAGATTACCCCAATGCAGGTCGTGGTGGGTCAGGCAGTCGCGCACGCCGGGGAGCGCCTCGAAGCCGGCCGATAGTCTGGCCAGCAGGGTGCCCGCCAGACCGTCGGGTTGTGCATTCAGTACACGCCGGTACTGGTCTAATAGTTGTCCATAGTCGATGCCGGGGCCACGGGTGATTTGCTGCCATTGGTTGACGGCACGTAATAGGTCAGTCGTTGGATCAACGTCGCCCTGGGGGGACGGTGACTGACCATGATCGGCCATCAGGCACCAGCCCTCCTGCCAGGGGTTGTGCCGAATCTGCGGTGCCCAGCTGTAGTCTTGAATGGATGCGAGTATCTGCGCCTCTTTCTCCCGGTCGACCCCGAAAGCGATGTCTGAAGATGCGTTGAGTCGCAGCACCCAACTTTGACCGCGAAGGCGTGACCGATAGAGCCGGTTACTGCTGCCGGCTTGTGGCAGAGGGTGCCAGTCGGGCGTGGCGCGCAGAAAGGCGTTGGCCGCGCCGATACGCTGCCGGATAGATCTTGCTGTTAGCGCACAGGCGGCCGTTACCGGTACATCGGGCGTCATAGCGTCCTCGTTGGGAGTGAGATAGAATCCCGTTACGTCTTATCGGGGTGTTCGAATGCCGTGCCGAACTGTTATCACCACGGCAAGAACTGAGAGTGTAACCCGCTGAACCTGATCCGGTTAATACTGGCGGAGGGAATAAGTGCAGTGTCCTTATGCTGCCTTGTCATGTCCCCGCCCACAAGGTATCTATGAAAAAGCTATTCACGACACTGACCTGTTGCAGCCTGAGTCTCTCGGTGCAGGCCGCTGACCTGACGGTCTATACCTATGATTCATTCGTTTCCGAGTGGGGGCCGGGGCCGCAGTTGGAGAAAGCCTTTGAGGCACGTTGTGGCTGCGATCTGGCATTTGTTGCCGTCGAGGACGGAGTGAGTATTCTGAACCGGCTGCGGATCGAGAAAACGCGTACCAAGGCGGATGTACTGCTGGGAATCGACGATGCACTGATCGACGTGGCCCGTCAGGAGGGGCTGGTGCAACCCCACAACCTGCCGCTGGACGGGCTAAAGGCTGATCTGAACTGGCACGATGGCGACTTCATACCCTTTGATTACGGGTATTTTTCCTTTATTTACAACAGTGACAAGATCCAGACACCGGCAACGTCGCTGAAGGCGCTGATCGACTCCGACGCCAGCGTGATCTACCAGGATCCGCGCACCAGTACACCGGGGCAGGGGTTAATGCTCTGGGTCAAGTCGGTGTACGGTGACCAGGCCGCGCAGGCCTGGGAGCGGCTGGCGCCCCATACGCTGACCGTCACCAAAGGCTGGTGGGAAGCCTACAGTCTGTTCCTGAAAGGCGACGCCGACTACGTGCTGAGCTACAACACCTCGCCGGCCTACCATGTGGTCGCCGAAGGTAAGCACCAATATCGGGCTGCCCAATTCAGCGAAGGGCATATCGCGCAGGTCGAAGTCGGCGCCATCACCCGCAGCAGTAAAAACGTCGCACTGGCGCAGCAGTTTCTGAGCTTTATGGTCTCCGCTGAAGCGCAAAAGATTATACCGACCAGCAACTGGATGCTGCCGGTAATCGACGGTGTCGAGCTGCCTCCGGTGTTTGATCAGCTGATCACACCGGCGCGGATCGGCTTCACTTCCGGCGAAGTGGCTGAAAATCGCAAGGCCTGGATCCGCGAATGGCGTAGCGCCGCGTCCCGTTAGTCGGAGCCGGCCATGCGAGAGCGGTTATGAGCATGCTGATTGCCGGTTGGCTGGCGCTGAGTGCCAGTGTGCTGGTAACGGGTCTGGCCTTTCAGGGGTTGATCGGCTTCAGCGATGAAGGCCCGGACTGGACACTGCTGGGCGACGACTACTTTCAGCAGATACTGCTTTTCTCACTAAAGCAGGCCCTGCTCAGCGCCTTGCTCTCTGTGTTATTCGCCTGGCCGGTCGCCCGGGCGCTCTATTATCTGCCCGGTCTACCGGGCCGGCGTGCCTTCCTCGCGCTTTGCCTGCTCTGCTTTGTGATGCCGACCCTGGTGCTGATCACCGGGCTGGTGGCGTTGCTGGGGCATTCCGGTCTGTTATCCCCCCTGATCAGCGCGCTGAGTGGCGAGCGTTGGAACCTGTACGGGCTGAGCGGCATTCTGTTGGCGCATCTGTTCCTGAATATGCCGTTTGCCGTGCGGGTTTTGTTTTTGCAGTTACAGGCGATCCCCGACAGCGGCTGGAAACTGGCTCTGCAGCTTAAATTATCCCGCTGGCAGCGGCTGCGACTGGTCGAGTGGCCGGGCGTACGCAGCAGCTTACTGATGTTGTTTGGTTTTATTTTCGTGCTCTGTTTTAACAGTTTCGCCATCGTGCTGGCGCTGGGTGGCGGCCCCCGCTCGACCACGCTGGAGGTCGCCATCTATCAGGCGCTCAAATACGACTTCAATATTCCCGAAACCCTGACTCTGGCCTGGACCCAGCTACTGATCGCCGGCGGCTTGTTTTTGCTGGTGACCCGGCTTGGCAGCCCTGCCTGGTTAGCGGTGGATACGGCCGTTCGTCACTGGACGCCAGAACCCGGAAGGGCGCTCCGTCGTTTGCACCAGGGGGTCTATGCGCTGAGCTGGCTGTGTTTGTCACTACCGATTCTGGCGCTGCTACCGGGCTTGGTGCAGGGTGATCTGCAGCGTTTCGAGCCGGGCGAGTTACTGTTGCCGGCCCTGACCACGCTCGGATTGGGACTGGTGGCGGCAATCGGCGGTATGCTGCTGGCCTACGCCCTGCTAAAACCGATCCGCATGGCTGCGATCAGGGGGCAGGGGCGCAAGCTGGTTGTTCTGGAATGGCTGGCCACCCATCACCTGGTGGCGCCAGCCATGGTGGTGTCGGTGGGGCTGTTTGTTTTCCTGCTGCCGCGCATGGACCTGGATCGCTGGGGGATGCTCTGGGTGGCGCTGCTGAATATGCTACTGGTAGTGCCTTTTGCCGTGCAGAAGCTTAAGCCGCGCCTGTTGCAGTTTGATCGCCAGTACGACGCGCTGGCGCAGTCGCTAAAGCTACGCGGGCTGGCGCTGTGGCGAATAGAATGGCCTTTTGTGCGGCCCGTGACACTGAGTACGTTTGCGCTGGTATTGGTGCTTGCCATGGGGGATGTGGCGATCTTCTCAATTTTCGGCACCCAGGACTGGATTACATTGCCCTGGCTTATCTACGGCTACGCGGGTTCATACCGTATTGCCGAAGCCAGCCTTGCATCGCTGTTGTTGCTCGTGCTTTGTGCGTTGGCGCTCTGGGGGGTAGGGCGCTTAGGGCATGCGCAAACCACGCACAGGCAGCAGAACTTGTCCCGCCGACAGCGCCGGCCAGCGGCTCTGCCTGCCGATGAGCGCGCCGAGAACCTCCCGGAGGATAATCACCATGCTTGAGATCGATAGTCTGTGCCTGCTGCGTGACAACCGGCAGCTGCGTTATGACTTTCAGCTGGTCACCGGTCAGATTCTGGCTGTTCAGGGGCGCAGCGGCGTGGGCAAGTCCAGCCTGCTGAGCGCCATCGCCGGTTTTTTAGTGCCCAGTGCCGGGAGCATTCGCTGGCAGGGGCGGGCAATTGAGTCGTTGCCGGTTGCGTCACGTCCCGTGAGCCTGCTTTTTCAGGATCATAACTTGTTCGAGCATCTGAGCGTCTGGGATAATCTGTGCCTGGGTTTTTCCGGTCCTGTACCGCAACAGGCGCTGCGTGCGGCGGCTGTGGAATTGGCGGTTGCTGATCAGCTGGAAAAGCGGCCGGGGGCGTTATCCGGCGGCCAGCGCCAGCGTATTGCCCTGATCCGCACCTTGTTACGACCCGAGCCATTGGTGCTGTTGGATGAGCCATTCGCCGAGCTGGACCCGCAGACGCGGCAATTGGCCACATCCTGGACACGTCGCATAGCCAAGCAGCAGGGTAAAACCTTGTTGCTGGTCACGCATCAGGCCGATGACGTTGCACAGGTCGCCGATCGTTGTCTGGAGCTGGGGGACTGACAAAAATCTGCCCGGTCGATCTGCGTTAAGGCGATGGGCACCCTGGTGCGCTCAGCGCACCGGGGTGAGGAGTCGGGCGGATTATTGCTGTTTTGATTCGGTGAGCTTTTGCAGCGCGGGCGGATAATTTTGTGCGGCCGCGCGTTGCAACCAGCGTTGCGCCGCTGGCCTGTTCTGCGGGCGACCGACGCCGGTGTGCAGCATCACCGACAGAGCGTACTGGGCTTCGGCGATACCCGCTTCAGCCGCGCGAGCAAACAGGCGACCAGCCTGGTCGATATCCCGGTCGACGCCGATGCCGGTTTCATACAGCCAGGCCATACGGGTCATGGCGCGATAATCTGGCGCTGATCGCTGCGTGAGCGTTTTGAGCAGGGCCAGTGCCTCATCCGCGTCACCGTTGGCGAGCAGTGTCCTGACCCGGATCATCGGGTCGTTGCTGGCTGCTGAAATCGATACGCGCATCGATTTCAGCAGCTCAGCCGCTTCTTCGTCGCCATCCAGCGCGGCAAGCGTCAGCCAGTGCTCGGCGGCTGATGCATCGGCGCGGGTCGGATGGTTGAGGTAGATCAGCCCGAGCTGGAATGCCGCCGCCCGACTACCGGCATTGGCGGCTTGCAGGTAATAGTCCAGAGCCTGTTGCGGGTCTTTTTCGACCCCCAATCCCTGTTCATACAGAATGGCCAGATTGAAAGCCGCCTCGGCGCGACCCGAACCGCCGATATGCAACCACATTTCCCGGGCACGCTGATGGTGCGCCATCTTGAATTGCGCGTAGGCCATATAGAGCTGGACTCTGGGGGCTGCGGCGAGAAACTCCGGGGCAAAATGTTCAGAGCTCTGTACCGGGCTGATTCCAAGCCCAATCAGCAGAGCGGTAAGGCGGGCGGTTTTCATCGTTAATCCCCTCTCGCTGGCTCGGGAAATGCCAGTCCAGCGCCGGTTTAACGGATGATCAGGCGTGGTAGCCAGCGCTGTCCCGGTTCTATCGGATCGATATCGGATGCGCCAATCGGCGGCACCTGCAGATCATCGGGCGGTGAAGCCAGCATATTCAGATCCACGGCCTGCGCCTCACCGCGCAGGGTCGTGTTATCGAGCTGTAGCTGGTAGTAGATGCCGTTCCAGAAGTTGGCGCCGAATTCATTCGCGCGTTTGAACATAAACAGCAAGTCGTGTTCCAGCCAGCGCAGGTCGTCAGCGCTGACCGTGTGGGGATTTGCATAGGGGTAGGGGATGCGGCACCAAAGCTCCTTGCCTTCCAGGCACTTCATCTCTTTCATCGACAGGAAGTGGTCGGTGAAGGGGTGGTGGTCAATTTTCAGCTGATACTGGCGCTGACCGGCAGTCGCCGTGGGGGAAAAAACCACCGAGCCGATAACGAACTCGTTACCGCCGGCGTCGAGCAACGCCAACGTTCGTTCGCCGCTAGGGAGTTCTCCCGCCCGGGCAAGTGATGCCTGCATTAACGGCGTGATAATCAGCGCGCTGCTAAAGAGCAGTCCCGCCCCGAATCGGATCAATCTGCGCATGGTCGGCCTCGGTGCTGTGCATACTCTGTTCAGCTTAGCTCTGA
>JBFGYY010000211.1:0-5727 GCA_041587095.1 Motiliproteus sp.
CACAGACCTGTTCAAGCGTCACCCCGAAATTAACGCCCAAAAGGTGATGGTCAGCGAAGCGGGAGCATCAATCTATTCCGCATCGGAACTGGCTGCCCGAGAATTCCCGGATCTTGATGTCACAATACGCGGCGCCGTGTCCATAGCTCGACGGTTGCAGGACCCGCTTGCCGAACTAGTGAAGATCGAACCCAAGGCGATTGGTGTTGGCCAGTACCAGCACGACCTGAACCAGACACGGCTGGCACAAGGTCTGGAAGCCGTCGTAGAGGACTGTGTCAACCGGGTTGGCGTCGACCTGAACACCGCATCCGAGGCGTTACTGGCACGGATATCGGGCCTGACACCAACACTGGCCCGCAATATCGTCGCTTACCGGGACGAACACGGCGCTTTTGCCAACCGAACCACGCTTAAAAAGGTGACACGACTTGGGCCCAAAGCCTTTGAACAGGCCGCTGGCTTCCTGCGTATCGCGAACAGCAGCCAACCTCTGGACAGCTCCAGTGTGCACCCTGAAGCGTACGGCCTGGTTAAAACCATCGCCAGTCGCCATCAGCGTGCACTGCCCGGGCTCATTGGCGATGTAACCTTCTTGCGCAGCTTGAAACCGGCAGAGTACACCGACAGCCAATTTGGTGAATATACTGTTCGTGACATCCTGCAGGAGCTTGAAAAGCCCGGCCGCGATCCTCGCCCCGAATTTCGCACCGCCCGTTTCCAGGACGGCATCGAGCAACCCAAAGACTTGAAAGTCGGCATGTCACTGGAAGGTACCGTGACCAACGTGGCTAACTTCGGCGCCTTCGTCGATATTGGTGTGCATCAGGATGGACTGGTGCATATTTCACAGCTCGCTGACCGTTTTATCAAGGATCCTCACGAATTGGTGAAACCCGGTGATATCGTTCAAGTCAGGGTTCTGGACGTTGATCTGGAGCGCATGCGTATCGCCTTATCAATGAAAAGTGAAAGCCGCGCAAGCGCAACGCCTGCGACGTCCAGCGCCCGCTCTCGGCATCAGGCCCCTACAACTGCGCGCAATCTCGAGCACGCGAACAAAAGAGCTGTGCCGACAAGGGCGAGAACGCCAGACGCAGGCAACGAGGGAACGCTTGGCCAACTGCTTCGCCAAGCGCAACAGAAAAACAAACAACGCAGATAAGCACCTTTAACCTCAGGTAACGCTCACGGGGCTGTATACGCAGCCCCCGGGCCGGATCTGCTATTGGCGCAATAATTCAAGCGATTAACAATGACTCAAACCGACCGTCCGCTGCCATTTCTTCAAGGTTACAGCCCGGACACCCTCACGGCTGTAAACAGGTTAATCGAGCGCAACCAGCTCGGTGACTACTTACGCAAGCGTTATCAGCCCGGCCACACCTTCGTGACGGAAGCGTCGTTGTATCGCTATGTGCAGGATCTGAAAGACCGGCATCTGCGGCGTGCGGCCCCCGTGAGCAAAGTATGTTACGACGACAAAATCAATGTCATTCACAATGCACTCGGCATGCACAGCTTTGTCTCGCGCATCCAGGGCAGCAAACTCAAGGCTAAACATGAGATCCGCATCGCCACACTGTTTAAACAGGCGCCTGAGGATTTTCTGCGTATGATCGTGGTCCATGAGCTGGCGCATTTGCGTGAAAAGCAGCACAACAAAGCATTTTATAACCTTTGCTGTCATATGGAGCCCGATTACCACCAGTTAGAGTTTGATCTGCGGCTGTTTCTGACTCATCAGCAGCACTTTGGGGAACTGTTTACCTGAGTCTACTTGTACTAGGCCAGCTCGCTGTTCCAGCTTAAAAGCCAATTAATATGATTTTTGTAAATAAACTTATTGGAGCCACGTAACAAATACAGTGTCGCATCGTCTGGGTTATACAAACAATAAAACAGGAAACGATACGATGTATACCAAGCCCTTGCTATCCCTGAGTGCCGCCGCGGGTCTCGCAGCCTTACTTGTGTCAAGCCAGGTCAGCGCCGCCCCCTTTGGCGACGATGACGATGTGGCTTATGCCAAAAAGCTTTGGCATGAAATGACCAAGCACCAATTCGCTGGCAAAGAGGCCATCGCCGGCACGCCCTATATTGGCGTACACCCTCATGGCGCCATTCTCGATACCATCGACGGATCACTCAAAGTCGGCAACAATACGGGGGACCTGATCGTCAAGCGAAACTATGGCGGTGAAGGCGTGAGTAAAAGTGCGGTAGCCGATCAACCCGATAAATATTTAGATGCGGTTACGGTGATGTATCGACGAGCGGGCTATGACGCGGACAACCAAAACTGGTTTTGGGTCAAATATAAGCCCGATGGCTCTCTGCACACAAACCCTGCTGGGATTCCGCTGGCGGGGCGCGTGGCAAAAGGCGCGCCCAAGGGCTGTATAGCCTGTCATGCCGCAGCGCCTGGTGGCGATCTGGTATTCAACCACGACAAATTTGCAGCGGGTATGTAATCACTAGCCCCCGTATTGAAGTGCAACAACGCACTCATTGCGGACGAACGCCCTGAGTAGCAAAGCATCCGCACCAGGGCGTTTGCGCTGCAACATACGACATACGATGCCATATCTCACTTCGAAGATATCTGGTTTTCAGAGCCCAGTATTGTTAACCCTTGTGGCAGGAGCGCCGAGCTAATGTCTACCCATCTCCTCACACGCTATCCCTTGGTAGGAATACTGACGACACTGCTTACTGTTTTTACCGGTGTCGCTCAATCAAGTCCTTCTTCCAATTCTCCTGCCCAGTTCGATGACGCGGTCGCTATAGCTCACGAGGGCCTGCATCTGTTTTCAGTGCCCGCACTGCAATTGCGCTGGAGCAGACTGGCCCGAACCAAAGTGCATACGCCCATCGTTACAAAGCAACGCGTCTTGGTTGGCACGAGTCGTGGTTTATTCGCGTTTACTACCCACGATGGCGATCCGATCTGGCAGCATAACTTTGGCAGCGAAGCCTTCAGTCCCGTACTAAGTAACAACCTGCTCTACAGCGCAAATATAAATGGCATACTGGCGGCATTGCGCGCAGATACCGGCCAGGTTCTCTGGCAAACGCAGTTAACGGGGTGGGTATACCCGCCGGTGCTGTTTGATACCTACCTGGTAACCGGGGGTAGCGACGGCATCATCTGGGGCATTGATCGCAATAGCGGTGAAATGCTTTGGGAATATCCCTTGCCGGGCTCAGAGCTGGTCTACAGGCCAGTCCGGCTTGCCCAGCAAAACGACCGGGACCAACTTCTGATCACGACGTTTGCTGCACAAGGGATAAAACTTCAAGTCAGCCGCAGTGGCATTATCTCACGACGTCAATTCGACACGGGAGTTGCGGCGATTATCAATGCGAATACAGCTGACAAAAAACTTGTTTCGCAGCATCAATGGTATTTATCAGGTATAGACGGTAGTTTACAGGCGTTTTCGGTTCGTAACTTTGCGCTGAAGTGGCGTAATAAACCGAGAGGCCGAACGCACTTCGAACCCACCCTGTTCAATAACCAACTGGTTGTGGTAAATGACGAAGGACAGGTGAACCAACTAGATCCGAATACGGGTAGCGTACTGCGACAGAGGCACCTGAACAAGCCGATCCTTGCATCGGCCTTGCCGATCGGCAGCAGTCTGGTACTGGTTTCCGGGCAACGCAACGCGCCGCCATCGCTCGAATACCTGGAAACAGATCTCTAAGCGTCCAATCAGCACACCGGTTGAACACCAACAAAACTGGATATCAGAAGGCGAGATACCCAGCGGACCGCTTTAGCTCACGGTGAACCGGCCGGCCACCAGTTTCAGGTGCTCTGCCAGGTGTGCCAGTTCTTCACTGGATGCGGCAAGTTGCTCGGCGCCGGCGGTACTTTCATCCGTGACCTGACGGATCTGATCCACGTTGTGACTGATATCTTCAGCCACGCAGGATTGCTGCTCCGATGCACTGGCGATCTGCACCGTCATCGAATCGATGCGGCTAATCGCATCACCAATGCTACGCAACGCGTTACCCGCTTCGGACGCCTGAACAACCGCTTCACGCGCATCCAGGCTGCTATCATGCATCGCTTGCGCCGCTGATTTAGCCCCCTTCTGCAGCCGCTTCACGACGCCGTCAATTTCAGCGGTTGAATCACTGGTGCGTTGCGCCAGTGTGCGAACTTCATCGGCCACCACGGCAAATCCACGCCCCTGCTCACCCGCGCGAGCGGCTTCAATCGCCGCATTCAGCGCCAACAAATTGGTTTGTTCGGCGATACTGTTAATGACCTCCAAAATTGCAGTCACATTGGCACTTTCGGTTTCAAGGGCTTCGGTCAGGCCCGCCGATTCCTCGAGGCGCTTGGCCAGAACATTCACAGCCTGTGCCGCCTGATCGACCACGCACTGACCTTTTTGTGCCGCTTCAGAGCCTTCATGCGATGCGGCAGCTGCCTCGGCAATGTTGCTGGCCACATCATGCACCGTTGCATTCATCTCACTCATTGCCGCTGCCACTTGCGATGTTTCCTGGCGCTGCTGCTGCATCCCCTGATTTGTCTGCACCGTCGTGGCAGACAATTCACTGGCCGCACCTGCAACCTGGCTGGTTGCTGCCATAATTTCGTGTACCAGATCGTTAAACGACATCATCATCGAATCAAATGCCTGACCCATTTCACCAAATTCATCCTTGCTACGCATATTGGTGCGCAGGGTTAAATTACGCTCTTCGGTCGCTCGCGCCATAATGCTGCGCAGCTGCAGCACAGGATTGTTGATGCCGCGGGTTACCAGAATAGACACACCAATGGCCAACAGAAGTATCAATAAGGAAACGCCCAGGCTAACCACTACTTCACGGTTAAATACGGCTTCGATATCATCGGTGTATACGCCTGTTACTACCACCCAATTCCACTTCGGATAGGACAGTGCGTAGGAGAGCTTGGGTACCGCCACATCGCTACCGGGCCGTGTCCAGTAATATTCGGTAAAACCACTTCCCTGCTTGACTGCACCGTCTATCATCGGCTGAAAGAAAGCATTGCCCTTAACGTCCTTAAGACCTTTTAAATCCTTGCCGTTCAACGAGGGCTTGATCGGGTGCATGATCATGGAAGAAGAGGAATCGGTTACAAAGAAATATTCACCATCACCGTAGCGCAGTGATGCAATATCGGCCAGCGCTTCTTCGACAGCCTCCTCTTTTGTTCGCTCGCCACTGTCTAACAGACGCTGCTGGCGTTCAATAAGCGACTGCGCGGCACTGGCCAAGTGTTTCAACTCGGTTTTCTTGGCTTCGTTTAAATTATTCCATGACTCGGACAGCGAAAATGCCTGCAGCGCGACAATGCCCACGATCGTGACCATCACCGTTAATAATAATTTGGTACGAACTTTCAAGTTACCAAGAAATACTTCCATGAATTCAACCTCATAGCCAAGCATTCGTTCAACAGTTAGCGAACAAAACGGACTTGGCCGGAATTTTTATTAAGAATGGGTGTTCAGCGCAGCTATTATTCGTCCTGGGACGCAAGCGGTCATATAGGAAATAGTCTTAGAAATGTGTCTGAAGGGAGAAGAAGACGCCTAGCTTGATTTGCATCAATATATCAAAAACGTCTTAAATAACAATTTAGTACAAATTGTTAATTTGTTGCAAATATCAATCATGCAAGAGACTACCCCCTAGTCTCTTGCTGAACAAAACCCTGTCGGGGATTAAGCC
>JBFGYY010000212.1:0-5727 GCA_041587095.1 Motiliproteus sp.
CGCCGGAGTTTAGTTTGATGTGCTGGGCTTAGTTTATAACAAGCCCCCCGTGTCAGGATAGTCACCTGTCACCAGTCGGCAATGCTGAAAAGCTTAAGCATCCCGAAGGGGCTTGATCTGGTTGACTTGAACAGCCGCGCCTTTAAGATAGTCGCTTTAATCTATCTGTCCTTTATGGGGACTATTTTTAGGATTTCAATGCGCTCCCTCGCCATACTTTTTCAGGATGAGCGCTACGTCGCCATCAACAAGCCCAGTGGTTTGCTGGTTCACCGCAGCGAAATCGATCGCAGAGAGCGTCGCTTTGCGTTGCAGTTACTGCGCGACCAGTTAGGTCAGCATGTTTATCCGGTCCATCGTCTCGATAAGCCGACCTCCGGCGTTTTATTGTTCGGTCTCGATAGCGAGGCGGCCAGTAGCATGCAGGGCCTGTTTCGAAGTCGCGACGTGCACAAAGAGTACCTGGCAGTCGCGCGGGGCTATTTGCCTGAAGAAGGCGTAATCGACCATCCCTTAAGCGACATTCGCGAAGCGAGTGAGAAGAAGGGGGGCGCTCAGCATGTGCGGCCGCCGCAGGATGCTTTGACAGCGTATGAATGTCTGGATCAGACCGAGCTGCCGTTTGCCGTTGGTCGCTACCCGACGTCACGTTATTCGCTGGTCAGGGTCAGGCCTGAGACGGGGCGTAAACATCAGATACGACGCCATTTCAAGCATCTGGCTCACCCGTTAGTCGGCGATACCCGTTACGGCGAAGGGCGCCACAACCGTTTTTTTAGAGAAGCCTATAACAATCACCGCTTGCTTTTATTTGCTACCCGTTTGCAATTTTGTCATCCCTTTACCGGCGAACAGATCGAGATCGTTGCGCAGCTGCCTAAGAAGGCGCGTCGAATCTTTTCAGAGCTGGGATGGTATCGGCACATTAAAGATCTGGGTGGGAGTGACGAGCAGGATTTAGAGATAGCCGACTATGAACAGCAGTACCAAGAAGATGCGTGATTTCGACACCATATATCAGCAAAGTGACCGCCCTCTGTGTGTCGGGATTATCGGTGCCATGGAGGAAGAGGTTGAATTTTTGCGTTCTCAGATAGAGGATGCAGAGCACTTTCAGCGTGCCGGTTATGATTTCTACAGCGGCAAACTGGCTGGTGAGCAGGTCGTGTTGCTCAAATCGGGTATTGGCAAAGTCAACGCGGCTATCGGCACGGCCATTCTATTGGAACACTTTGATCCCCACTGCGTGATCAATACCGGTTCTGCTGGGGGCTTTGATCAGACTCTGGAGATCGGCGATGTCGTTATATCCTCCGAAGTGCGGCACCATGATTTTGATTTAACCTGTTTTGGTTATGAGCACGGTCAGGTTGCAGGTATGCCGCCGGCATTTATTCCCGATGCGCGCCTGGTAGCCATTGCAGAGCAGAGTATTCGCACCGTGGATGGCGTTAAGGTTGTTAAAGGTCTGGTGGCGACGGGTGATTATTTTATGAGTGAGCCCGGAAAGGTTGCCGAGACACGGGCGCGCTATCCGAATCTGATGGCAGTGGAGATGGAAGCTGCTGCGATTGCGCAAACGTGTTTTCGTTTTGA
Source organism: Motiliproteus sp. (assembly GCA_041587095.1). Classification (GTDB taxonomy): domain Bacteria; phylum Pseudomonadota; class Gammaproteobacteria; order Pseudomonadales; family Balneatricaceae; genus Motiliproteus. Next base: position 1,597 of record JBFGYY010000212.1, read on the forward strand.
TGTGCCCTTCATGGTTTTCAGGGCGCTGTCCGACATTGCCGGCAAAGAATCACCTGTGTCTTTCCAACAGTTTTTGACCACCGCCGGCGTGAATTCAGCGCATATGGTTATAGAGATGGTTCGCGAGCTCGGCGAGCGAATCAAAGGCTTTAGCTTAAGCAGCTAACTCATTGATCAGAATGATAACTAATAGAATAATTCAGAAAGGACTAGTCTATGTTTAAGTCATTTTATCCCACAGAAAGAACCCTGATGGGGCCCGGCCCATCCGATGTTAGTGCACGGGTTTTGGCCGCGATGGCCCGTCCGACTATCGGTCACTTAGATCCTCAGTTCGTCGTAATGATGGATGAGGTCAAGCAGTTGCTCCAGTACGCACTGAAAACGAGTAATGCGCTGACGATGCCTGTATCTGCGCCTGGTTCAGCAGGGATGGAAGCTTGCTTTGTCAATCTGGTCGAGCCCGGCGATAAAGTTGTCGTGTGTGTGAACGGGGTTTTCGGCGGTCGAATGAAAGAAAACGTCACCCGGTTTGGCGGTGAAGCGATCGTCGTTGCGGATGACTGGGGTAAGCCTGTCGATATTGCGAAGGTCGAGGCCGCGTTTGCCGCTCACGACAACATTAAGGCGCTGGCTTTTGTGCATGCGGAAACGTCCACCGGTGTTCGTTCCGATGCGGCACAGCTGTGTGCAATCGCACGCGCCAACGGTGCGCTATCCATCATGGATGCGGTAACCAGTGTCGGCGGCATCGAAGTGGATGTTGATGGCTGGGGTGTCGACGCCATCTACACCGGAACGCAGAAGTGCTTATCTTGCCCGCCGGGCATCTCGCCGGTCAGTTTTAGCGATAAAGCCGTCGCGGCCGTTCAGGCGCGTACCACAGCGGTTCCCAGCTGGTTTCTGGATAAGAATCTGGTTATGGGGTACTGGGGTGAGGGTGCCAAGCGGACCTATCACCATACAGCGCCGGTAAACTCGCTGTATGCACTGCATGAGTCGCTGGTCATGCTGCATGAGGAGGGGCTGGAAAACGCATGGGCGCGTCATGAAAAAAATCACGCGGCACTGCGTTGCGGTCTGGAGGCTATGGGGCTGAAAATGCTGGTGGATCCTGAATACCGCCTGCCGCAGCTCAACACCGTCGTGGTCCCCGAGGGCATTGACGAGGCGATGGTGCGGGCAAGATTGCTCGAGCACAACTGCCTGGAAATCGGTGCGGGTCTGGGTGCGCTGGCTGGTAAAGTGTGGCGGATCGGCCTGATGGGGCATGCCTGTAGCGGCAGAAATGTTCTTTATTGTTTAAATGCCCTGGAAAATGCATTGCTGGCGCAGGGGTATTCATTACCTCACGGTGCCGGTGTTGCGGCAGCCACAGAGCTGCTTGGCTGATTTCAGAGCTTACCACTTAACCGGATAAGACGGGGTTTTCGCGATGAAAGTTGCTTTTCTCGGGCTTGGTGTCATGGGGTATCCGATGGCCGGCCACCTGCAGTCTGCAGGTCTTGAAGTATGTGTCTACAATCGGACCGCCGCCAAATCACAGGCGTGGGTTGCAGCCCATGGCGGACGGTCGGCGGCGACCCCGGCTCAGGCGGCCGCGGGGGCCGATATTGTGTTTTGCTGTGTCGGTAACGATGACGATTTACGCCAGGTTGTTCTGGGCAGCGATGGCGCTCTGGCGGCTATGGCCAGCGGCTCTGTGTTTGTCGACCATACCACCGCTTCAGCCGAGGTGGCACGAGAGCTCTATGCGAAAGCCGGGGAGCGCGGTGTAAGCTTTCTGGATGCGCCGGTATCTGGCGGTCAGGCTGGCGCTGAAAACGGGGTGCTGACCGTGATGGTTGGTGGTGATGCAGACGCGTTTGCGCGCGCCGAGAAGGCGATTCAAAGCTTTGCCCGCTCTGTGCGACTAATGGGCGCCAGTGGGGCGGGTCAGTTAACCAAGATGGTGAACCAGGTCTGTATTGGTGGCTTGGTGCAGGCTCTTGCAGAGGGGGTGCACTTTGCCAAGCGTGCAGGCTTGGATCCCGAAGCCGTGATTGAGGTGATATCCAAAGGGGCTGCGCAATCCTGGCAGATGGAGAATCGTTACAAGACCATGATCAAGGATGAATATGAGTTCGGCTTTGCTGTTGACTGGATGCGTAAAGATCTGGCCATTGTGCTTAATGAAGCACGTAAAAATGGCGCTCAATTACCCGTTACCGCGTTGGTCGATCAGTTTTATGCCGATGTGCAGGCTGAAGGTGGCGGGCGCTGGGATACGTCGAGTTTACTGAGCCGGCTGGAAAAAAACTCCTGACAAGGCGCAGCGACCCCGGCGGCTTGGTTGTTCTGAGGCCGGGCGGTGTTTCACTTGCGAGCAATCGCTGCGTGTGCAGCGTTGCTTCAGTGTCTAACGCGCCGAATAATGATTCGGCGTGATCACGCCCCAGTCGACTGGCGCCCATCCATCGGCTTGTTTTTCAAAGCGCCTGAGCATCTGAGGGCTTGCGCTGAAAGCTTCAGATGTGTCGCTGGCAGACATTAAGTGCACCGTGCTGGGCGGTATGTCTCCCAGCCATGACTGTTTTTCCACGGCGAGAAAACGGCTGCTTCTGAGCAGCGTTTCAAATTCAGCCTGAGGCAGCCACCAACCTCGCAGGTGGCCCTCGCAGGCTGCCGGGTCCGAGCGTTGTGCCAAAAAATCCCGCCATGGGTAAAAAAGCCGGCCTTTCATGACGGCATAGCGTTTTCCGAGTGAGATGCTGTGAGAGCGCAGTATTTCCAGTGCTTTCGGGTGATCGCCAAGTCTGAGTTGATGCGACTCCAGTCGGTTGATTTTGCGCGCGAGGTTGTCGTTTCGGTTAAGCCCGACCCAGCGGTATCCATCATTTTCGCCCGGAAACCCCAGGTAAAACTTCACACAGACTTCGAGGTGCGTAAACCGGTTGTCGCCAGCGAATCGATATAAAAAATCAAATTCACCCAGTGTTTTTTGGTCGCTATTGATTTGGAGATGATCTTTTATATCAGTGAGTTGTGGTGTGTTTGCAAGGTAGGTTTTCAAGAGGTTTTCAAAGTAGATACCAAGCCGAAAGGCGTAACCTTTTGGGCGACAGGAGTTCTGTTCAAAGTGCTGAAGAAAAAAAGCTCGCTGCTGCTCGGTTAGTGGCGTGGGCCACAGGCGAGTATCGATTGGGCCGCTAACCCATAGAGGGTTGGAGTTCAGGCTCCATACTAAATCATTGACCTGCTGAGCGGGTGTTGGTGGCCGCTGGTTTTCAGAAATCCGGCTCACGCCGCCTATTCACACAGCAAAGACTTAATGATCACTTTGATGTGCTCCGGATCAAACGGCTTGTTACAGACAGCGTTAACCCCCGCCTGTTTAACACCACTCAAACGAGTCTCGTTTTCTTCAGAGGTGATGAGCAGAATAGGGACGTAGGACTGATTAGAGTTCTCGCGTATTTGGCGTGTGAGTTCTTGTCCGTCCATATGCGGCATGTTGAAGTCGGTAATAATCAGGTCAAACTCTTGCTCGCCCATTGCGCGCAAAGCATCGTTACCGTCGCAGGCCTGGCTGACATTGGTTATACCCGAGCTGTGTAGCGCGCGAGTGATGTGATTTAGCGCCAGCGAACTATCATCGACCACAAGCACGTTAATATCTCCCGGCTCGTAGTCGCCAAGATCCATCTCTGTGGGGTCAACAAAATGAAGGGTTGCCTGCAGCGCTTTGATCAGGTCTTCGTGGCGAAAAGGTTTAGGCAGGATTGCAACCGTGCCGGCCTGGCGAATCGGCTCAAGGTAGCGCACGTTATCTTCGCTGGAAATCAGCATAAAAGGGACGTCTTCGAGCTGGGGATCAGTGCGCATTCGTGTCACAAGCTCAACGCCGTCACCGTCGGGCAGGTACATGGCGCTAACAACGAGATCCGGTGCGTAACGGTGCATCGCCGCAATGGCGGAGGCCATGTCGCTCTCAGTTTCTATCTTCGTGCAGCCGGCCTGTTGCAGCTCCTGAGAGATCACCTTTTGCTGAAAAGAAGAGGGCTCGACAATAAGAATAGCGAGTTCGGAGATAGATAGTGAAGACATTGGGTGCTGGTCCTTAGTCTAAGTCCTTGTCTGAAGTCGATTTTC
>JBFGYY010000213.1:0-5725 GCA_041587095.1 Motiliproteus sp.
GTCGATCCGTTGCGTCGTATCGTCGCGCCGCGTTTCTGGGCGGGTCTGATCTCGATGCCGCTGCTGTCGATGATCTTTTGTGTGGTCGGTGTCTGGGGTGGTTTTTTGGTAGGCGTCGAGTGGCTGGGCGTTTATGAAGGGTCGTTTTGGGCCAATATGCAAGCGGCTGTCAGCTTTGAAGAGGATGTGCTGAACGGCATCATAAAAACGGTTGTATTCGGTTTTGTGGTTACCTGGATTGCCGTATTTGAAGGCTATGACTGTGTTCCCACCTCTCAGGGGATTAGTCAGGCGACCACGCGAACTGTGGTGTATTCGTCGCTGGCCATATTAGGCCTCGACTTTCTGTTGACTGCGTTAATGTTTGGAGATCTGTGATATGCGCATGAGAACGATGGAGATCAGCGTTGGTGCGTTCATTCTGGCCGGGTTTCTGGCTCTGGTGTTTTTGCTGCTGAATATCAGCGGCCTTCAAGTCTCTTCGAGTCAGGAAACTTACCGGGTACAGGCGCGGTTTGAGAACATTGGTGGCTTGACGACGCGGGCTCGCGTCACGCTGTCCGGGGTCACCATCGGTAAAGTGACCCAGATCAGTATCGACACACAGACATTGAATGCTTTGGTGGAGATGGAGATCGATCAGTCGGTGGATTATCTGTCGGCCGACAGCTCGGCGGCTATTTTGACCGCGGGTCTGTTGGGTGAGAAGTATATTGGTATTACCATCGGGGCCGATGACCGGATGCTTAAGGATGGCAGTATGATTGCTGATACGCAGTCCGCGTTGGTGTTGGAAGAGCTGATAGGCAAGTTCTTGTTCGATAAGGTTAAGTAGCGTTGTGTCAGCGCTATTTGATTCGGCGGCGATAGAGCAGAATGACCGTATGATAAAACGTGAGAAAAAGCCCTCTTTGGCAGGTTGGGTGGTGCTGGGTCTGCTGATGCTTGGCGTGTGGAACGGGGCGTCCGCGACGTCTTGGGATGATGCGCAATCGGTCGTAGGCCGGGCTACGGGAGATATGACAGCCCTGCTGGCTCGTCCGGAGCTCAAGGACCAGGCGGCCTTTAATGAGCTGTATCTGGGCGTTGAAAGCATTCTCACGCCTGTTGTTGATTTTGATTATATTTCACGCAGTGTGATGGCCAAGTATTACCGCAGCGCCAGCAAAGCGGAGCGCGCGCGTTTTAACACGGTGTTCCGCGGGACTCTGGTAAAGACCTACACGCGCGCACTGGCATCTTTCAATATTGACCGCTTTGAAGTCGTCGCCAATAGCCGCCCCAGTACCGACCCTGACCGGCAGATTGTGAAGGTCCAGATTTATACTGACACCGGTACGCAATACAGCCTGGTGTACTTTATGGTCCGGGAGGCGGATAGCTGGAAACTAACCAATGTTTTGCTGGACGGTATCAACCTGCGACAGATTTTCCGCAATCAGTTTGCCGATGCGGTCAGCCGTAACCAGGGCTCTATCAGCCGGGTTATCGATGACTGGGAAGCGTTGTCCGATCCTGCAGGCAAGGAGCAATAAATGACTGCTCAATTGTGCGACGAAGGGCAGGGCTGCTGCCTGATCGAAGGCGATATCGACTTTGTAACCGTTCTGGCGCTGCGGGAGCAGGGCGAGGCGTTTGTCCAACAGGCGCAGGAGTGCTGCTGTTTCGATTTTAAAAATGTTGGCAAGGCGAATACGGCGGCCCTGTCTCTGCTGCTGTGTCTGAAGCGCAAGGCGCAGTCCCGGAATATTGCGATAACCTTTCGTAACTTGCCAGCGCAGCTCAATGCCGTAATGGGGCTGAGCGATCTGGCTCCGCTCCTCGACGCGTCCTGATCCGTTTCTGGCCGCTCGGCGTCAATAACGATTGCCACTGAACCGGTTTGCAGAACCGCGCACAGTTTTCGCCTTCTTGTGCCGATTTCGATATCATTAGCGCACTTTTGTGGTGCCAGACCGTTTTTACTGGAGAGTTCAATGCAAGCAGCAGATGTTAAACAATTAATCGAACAGCAACTCGAGGGTTGCGAAGTACAGACTGCCGGTGAAGGGTGCGACTTCCAGATCATTGTTATCGGTGAAATTTTTGAAGGCCTGACGCCGGTTAAGAAACAGCAGCGGGTCTACGCCTGCCTGACCGAGCAGATTGCTAACGGCAGCATTCATGCGGTCACCATCAAGCCCTATACGCCTAAGCAATGGCAAGCGTTAAATAGCTGATTCGCTGCGACGACGGCTCTTTAAGGCAATTACTTTTCCAGTCTGACGGTATTTTCATGGATAAACTGATCATCACCGGCGGCGGTCCCCTCAATGGCGAGGTGTGGATCTCCGGTGCGAAAAATTCGGCGCTACCAATTTTGGCAGCCACTTTATTATCTTCTGAGCCGGTGACCGTCTGTAATCTGCCTCATCTTCACGATATCACCACGATGCTTGAGCTGCTCGGCAGAATGGGCGTCGAAGTGATGATTGATGAAAAACTCAATGTCGAGGTCAACTCGGGCACGATTAAAGAGCTGGTTGCACCTTACGATCTGGTTCGCACCATGCGCGCGTCTATTCTGGTGCTCGGGCCGATGCTGGCGCACTTCGGTAAGGCTGAGGTTTCTCTGCCCGGTGGTTGTGCCATCGGCAGTCGCCCGGTGGATCTGCACCTGCGCGGACTCGAGGCGATGGGCGCCGAAATTGTGGTTGAAGACGGTTATATCCGTGCCAAAACCAATGGCCGACTGAAAGGTGCTCGCATCTTTTTTGACACGGTGACGGTAACAGGTACCGAGAATCTGCTGATGGCTGCAGCCTTGGCAGAAGGGACGACGTTGCTGGAAAATGCCGCCAAAGAGCCGGAAATTGTCGATCTGGCAGAATGCCTGATTGCGATGGGTGCGTGTATTAGCGGGCATGGTACCGACACCATTACCATCGAAGGTGTGCCATCCCTGCACGGCTGTCGCTACTCGGTCCTGCCGGACCGGATCGAAACGGGCACCTATCTCGCCGCGGCCGCCGCTACCGGTGGTCGGGTCAAAGTCACGCGTACGCGCCCTGATATTCTCGATGCGGTGTTGCTGAAACTGGAAGAGACCGGTGCGGAAATCGAAACCGGCCCCGACTGGATCTCGCTGGACATGAAAGGCAAGCGCCCCAAGGCAGTCAGCATGCGTACGGCGCCTTATCCGGCCTTCCCGACCGATATGCAGGCGCAGTTTGCTGCCATCAACGCGGTGGCCGAAGGGATCGGAACCATTCGCGAAACCGTGTTTGAAAACCGCTTTATGCATATTCAGGAGATGATCCGGATGGGGGTGAAAGCCTCGATAGAAGGCAATGCCGTGATGATCGAAGGTGTCGAGCGCCTGAAGGCCGCCCCCGTCATGGCGACGGACCTGCGCGCTTCGGCCAGTCTGGTAATCGCGGCGCTGGTTGCCGATGGCGACACGGTGATCGATCGTATTTATCATATCGACCGCGGTTATGAGTGTATCGAAGAGAAGCTGCAACTGCTGGGTGCCAAGATTCGCCGGGTTCCATCCTGATCCGGCCGGGAGCTGATTAACGGTTATGAAACAGACTATTACTATTGCGCTGTCCAAAGGGCGGATTCTTAAAGACACGTTGCCTTTACTGGCGGCTGCGGATATCCGTCCTTCGGAAGATATCAGCAGCAGCCGGAAGCTGATATTTGACACCAATCATGCCCATATCAAGTTGCTGGTGATCCGTGCTACCGATGTGCCAACCTACGTCGAATACGGGGCTGCCGATATGGGGGTCGCCGGAAAAGACGTACTGATGGAACACGGCGCGGCATCGATGTACGAGCCGCTGGACCTGAACATCGCCCGCTGTAATCTGATGACCGCGGGGCTGGTTGAGCCTAAGCCGGTAGTGGGGCGTCTGAAGGTCGCGACGAAGTTTGTCAATGTGACCAAGCGTTTTTACGCTGCGCAGGCGGTGCAGGTGGATATTATCAAGCTGTACGGCGCGATGGAGCTGGCGCCATTGATGGGGCTGGCGGATCGGATTGTGGATATTGTCGATACCGGAAATACCCTGAAAGCCAATGGCATGAAACCGCTGGAGCAGATCGCTCCGATCAGTACCCGACTGGTGGTCGGCAAAGCGGCTATGAAAATGAAGCACCAGCTGATCCAGCCGATTATTGATCAGCTGGCCGCAGCCGTGGAGGCAGAAAAAGCGGAGATGAGCCAATGAGCGCCACCGACGTGACCGTCATGCGGCTGCATGCTTCGGCGGCAGATTTTGACCGCCGGCTGACAGAACTTCTGGCCTGGGAGAGTGTTTCCGACGCCAACGTGAATCAGATCGTTGATGAGGTGCTGGGCCGCGTGCGTCGGGAGGGTGATGCGGCGCTGGTAGAGTACACCAATCGCTTCGACCGCCTGAGTGCCGTTTCCATGGCCGAGCTGGAAGTCCCTGCTGCACGTCTGCAGCAAGCTCTGGATAATCTGCCGGATTCGGAGCGCCAGGCGCTGCAAACGGCGGCCGATCGTATTCGTCATTACCATGAACGCCAGCTGGCAGAGTCGTGGAGCTACCGTGAAGCCGACGGGTCGCTGCTGGGTCAGCAAATTACAGCCATGGACCGGGTAGGTATTTACGTACCGGGTGGCAAGGCGTCATACCCCTCTTCGGTCCTGATGAACGCCGTGCCGGCCAAAGTCGCGGGTGTGGCTGAGATCATCATGGTTGTACCTACCCCGGACAACCTTAGCAACGAACTGGTCCTGGCCGCTGCGGCGCTGGCTGGTGTTGATCGGGTATTCACCATCGGTGGTGCACAGGCGGTTGCCGCGCTGGCGTACGGCACCGAAACTGTGCCACGGGTCGACAAAATCGTCGGGCCGGGCAATATCTATGTGGCGACAGCCAAGCGGGCGGTGTTTGGTCTGGTCGGCATCGATATGATTGCCGGACCATCCGAAATCCTCGTGGTCTGCGATGGGCAGACCGATCCCGACTGGGTGGCGATGGATCTGTTTTCTCAAGCTGAGCACGATGAAAATGCGCAACCCATTCTCATCAGCACCGATCCGGCGTTTAGCGATCAGGTTCAGGCAAGTATCAACAAGCTGCTGCCGACAATGGAGCGGGAATCCATTATCCGCGTTTCGATGGCACAGCGCGCAGCCTTGATCGATGTCGATAACCTGGATCAGGCCGTTGAATTGATCAACCGCATCGCACCGGAACACCTGGAGCTGTCCGTGGCGGATCCCCATGCGCTGCTACCCCGTATTCGCCATGCCGGTGCGATCTTTATGGGGCGTTACACCGCGGAAGCTTTAGGGGATTATTGTGCAGGGCCAAACCATGTCCTGCCAACGTCCGGCACGGCGCGCTTCTCATCGCCATTAGGCGTGTATGATTTCCAGAAACGGACCTCGTTGATTGAGTTTACGGCGCAAGGTGCGTCTGAGCTTGGACGGGTGGCATCCGTGCTGGCGCGGGGAGAGGGTTTGACGGCACACGCCCGTTCCGCCGAATACCGCATAAAATCCTGATAACCGCTCTATGGTAACAGTGCCGGAACTCACAGTGTTCCGGCACTGTTACGTCGTATAAATGACGCCAATATGATTAACCCGCTTTTCAACAGTCTCAGCGCCTGATAATCAGCGTTGTGAGGGTGGGCGGTTACCGATAGTAATCGCCATCTCCTGCTCTTTCCCGTTGCGAAAAACGGTCAGAATCAGCTGAAC
>JBFGYY010000214.1:0-5710 GCA_041587095.1 Motiliproteus sp.
CCCGCTGGCGGTTCGCCTACTCGCGTCCATACTGCTGTTCAGCTCGCTGATAACACTGCTATCCACCGCGTTACAGATCTACCTCGATTACCGCCACGATCGCTCCGAGATCGACAACCGCATCCTGCAGATCGAGGCCAGCTCACTGGATAGTCTCAATAACAGCGTCTGGCTGATCAACCCGGAACAGATCCAACTGCAGCTCAACGGGTTGCAGCAACTTCCCGACGTCGCCTACCTGCAACTGGACACCTCCTTTGACGAGCGCTTCAGCGCCGGGAGCCCTCCGCCCCCCAAGACGCCACTGGTCAGCCGCTACTACCAACTGGAACACACCACTCCCGAAGGCGAGTTCTACCAACTCGGCAACCTGCAGCTGCATATCAGCCTGGAAGGCGTATACCGGCATCTGCAGGAGCGTATCCTGATTATCTTTATGACACAGGGCGTCAAAACCTTTCTGGTCTCGGTATTTATTCTGTATCTATTCTGGTTTCTGGTTACACAACATCTGGCAACGCTGGCTCGCTATGCCACCAACCTGACCAGTGAACGCCTGAACCTGCCACTGAGCCTGCGGCGTAAAGCGCGCCGCAGCGGTGACGAACTCAGTCAGGTGGTGCAAGCGATCAACGGGATGCGATTATCGCTGTTGAAGGATATTGCCCGGCGAGAGAACGCCGAACAAGCACTGGCCGAGCTCAACAGCGAACTGGAAGCGCGGGTTACCCAGCGCACCGCTGAACTGGAACAGAGCAACCAGGAATTAAATCAGGCGTTAAGCACCCTGAAAAACACCCAGACTCAGCTAGTGGAAGCTGAAAAAATGGCGGCGCTGGGCAATCTGGTCGCCGGTGTCGCCCATGAGATCAACACCCCGCTGGGCATCGGCGTCACCGCCGCAAGCTACCTTCGCGATCAGGCACAGCTGAATCTGCGCCAACACGAAGCGACATTAACGCCGGCTCAGAGCCGCTTCAACGCCCTGGCTTTGGAAAGTAGCGAGCTGATCACCGGACACCTTCAACGAGCCGCGCAGTTGATCAGCGCGTTCAAACAAGTCTCGGTCGATCAGTCCAGCGAGCGCCCGCGACCCTTTTATCTGCGTGAATACCTTGATGAGATCATTCTGTCCCTGAGCCCGCGTCTTAAGCAGCTGTCCCCCTCGATTAGTATCGACTGCCCCGCCGACCTGAGCCTGAACAGCTACCCGGGAGCACTGTACCAAGTCATCTCCAACCTGATTATCAACTCACTGATTCACGGATTCGGCCAGCGTACCGACGGCAAGATCGATATCGTGGTCACCGCGCTCGGCGCAAGCCCTGCGGGTCAGATCTCGCTCATCTATCGTGATAACGGCTGTGGCATTGCCGACACCATCAAAGCCCGTCTGTTTGAACCCTTTGTGACCACCCGCCGCAATGAAGGCTGCAGCGGACTAGGCATGCATATCGCCTACAACCTCACCACCCAGCTGTTACAGGGCCAGATTCACTTATGCCAAGCAACGGCCACCGGGCACCAGGGTGCCTGTTTTGAACTGATTCTTCCTATCCAGCCCGGCCAGGGCAGCGCGCCCGAAGACTAAACACTCTCCGCCCAATCAGGAATCAGAGCTCGCCTGCCTGACATGTGGAAAGAAGCGATTCAGAAATAACTCAACCAGCGCAGCTCTGCACGGGTGTCGTTCTGATAGCGATAGCGCGTGTGAGCCAGCGTCAATCGTAGTGCATGGTCCCGGTCAATAACTGGCACATTTATTCCCAGCGCTATCTCGGCACCATCGCTGTCACTGCGCCCCTCATGCTCCCAGCGATCCAAGCGCACCAGCAAACGCCGCTCAGCCCCGAGATCTCTTGACCAAAGCAGTGAGCCCCCGGCACCCAGCTCAAGCTCACGATTCATGGCGACGGCCGACTGGCCACGCCCATTCGCAAATAATGACACACGGTGTCCGCCATCCAGCGCCCAGGTCATGCCCCAACTGCCCATCATACGAAAACGCATGGGGTCATCCCGCCGCTCCTCGGCGCGCTCCCAACCCGCGTTAACGCGCCACGATATCGGCTTAAGAAAGCGGTTGCGCGCTGGAATGGCCGTGATATCCAGCAGCTGAAACCGATCCAGCTGTAGGCGTCCGGTCTCCGTATCCAGGGCGGCCTGAAGAGAAAAGAAATTAATCGCAGCCCCGGCCACGTATCCGGCGGGGTTATCCAACAGGTCGTGGAACGCCGGGCGCACGGCCAACAGCAAGGTGGTTTCCTGCTCCCGCTGCGCCAGGCCAAGATCAAACCGTGCCGAACGGTGCCCGGCCTCCGGCGGTTCAGGCGACGGTGGTGGCGTCATGGACGCGGCGGGCAGCTTACTCCGCGCTGACAACAGCCTCAGTGAGCGCCCCGAAGCACCTGTCGCATCCGCTTCCAGTTTTTTCTGCACCCGATAACGCAGCACATCATAGGCAACATCAAGGGTGCGAGCGTAACCTGCATCATCCAGTGCTTCAGGACGATCACCGGGCGCCAGCGAGCCGGTCGCCAGCGCCAGCGCCAGCTCTTGTTGCGGCGTATCCATCTCTCCCAGCGAGAAGCGCAGCTGGGTCAGCGCCGCAGGCCGGTAAACTTTGGCTCCAATAAGACCGTGCGACTGCAACGCCCGCACGGTATCGGCAGGAATCGTATGCGAGGCAAACTTGGCCGCAACATCCATACCCGGCCGCGCCACATCCAACAGACTCAGCAGCCGATAGGAGCAGTTTTCGTCGATAAAGTAATAGTCGAAATTAACCTGCTGCAACTCCCAGATATGCCGCATCAGCTGGGCCAATTCATCCGGGTCCAACTCCAGCCGGTATTCCCAGATGTCGCGGGCCTCCAGATCGTTGTATTCAATCACCTTGTCGTAGTAAGCCGCGCCATTCAGAAACCCCTGATAGCCACCGGTTAAACCGTTCCAGGCATATAAAAAACCATTTTCATCCCGCGCCACTTCGGCACCATAACCGATGGAATAGGCCAGCAAACGGGTGCGCTCATTCTGCGCCACCCCGTCGATACGTAAAAACGTGTGGCCAAACATCGAGGAAGGGCTGTTGATGTAAGCCGCAGGGAAAATCAGACTGGCTCCGGCAGGCTTCATCTCATCAAGCCAGCGTTCGAACGCCGGACAACGGGGCGCAGCCTGCTCGGCCAGCGCCCGGCTTTGCCCGCGCAACCAGGCGAAACGCGACGGATAACGGCACGCCATCTCCCGGCGACGTTCGGGATCGGTAAAAGCGGCGAGCGTCGCAACCAATTCCCGATGCGGGTCAACCGCCCCGTTCTCGGCCAGAAAAAAGCCATCATCATCGATATCACTACGCCAGCCCGTCAAATCACGGTGATAATGCCCTAAAGCACGCCACCCCGGACTATCAGCCAGCGCAGAGGTGTTAATTGCGTCGCTATCAGAATACTGCGCCGATACGGCGGGGCTAAATACGAACAAAAACAGCAAAATCTGCAGGTTACGCATGGGGTTCATCACTAACGAATCGATCCGCTAAAGCCTAAAAAAAAGGCCCCGGTTGGGGCCTTGGTCTTTAAATGGTTTGCTCGGCGCCTGATCAGACGGCCGGTGCGTAGCCTGCAAGCTCGGTACGCTCACGCATCACTGCGCCCAACGCTTCGATAACATCGCTGCGGGTAACATCAGAACGGGTGAAAATACGGTCAAAGTTCTGTTGCGTCTGCTTGAAGAACAACGCTTTATCCTGCTCTTCGATCGCCATAATTGCAGCCAGCCCTTCCAGAGACTCGCCCTGACCCCGAGCCATGTCCGCCGCAACGCGGTCCATGTTGGAGTCCATAAATTTGATCAACGACAGCTCCTGCATGGCATTGCTGCTGCAGCCCAGGGTGCCGGTAGACATACCGAAAGTCTGGTTGCCGGATGTACCGTTAGTGGTCGCCGCCAAGATGTTGGATACAGCATCTTCTTTCTCAGCAAAAACCATGCTGCCAAGACCACAACCTGCGTCTTTAGCGGCAAATGCGGAAGAAGCGGCCAGAGTCAGCGCCGATGCCAGGATTACTTTTTTCATCATAAGTCCATCTCCAATGAAGAGTTGATATTGCTAATGACGTTCCAGTCACACTTCAGGATTCAATAGCAACCCCGAACAACTGTCAATCGCTGCATTGCAAAATAATTATTGCTTAACACCAATTGCTTATCACCCCGTCACCGGTCTTCGCAACCCGTGCGCAGCGCTGGAAAATCGAGCCCGACCGTTAACGCTCTTTAAGCCGGGCCCCCCACCATCACGCAACCTTGCGGCAACCGACCCGTTAAGATACTTCAGGGGCATCATAATCTTGCGGCTCATCACTAAACACGCACACATTCCATTTTTCAACCAGACCATCTTCAGCCACACATTGTGTCTCAAAAAACTTCACGATCTCCTGCCGCTGACAATGCGCCTCGAAAGCGGCCATGTTCTGCCAGATCTCATTGAAGACGATAGGGTAGCTTTCGCCCTCGGCAAAGGGGCTCGGTATATGGCGGGTAACGGTGTATTGCACACACCCATCCTCACGCAGCGTATTTGGCTCTAACGCCTGTAGCACGGTAAACAATTGCGCTTCCTTTCCGGCTTTCGGCTTGAACTGTGCGAGGCAGTATACTTTGCTGGACATGTTTGAATTCCCTGGATCCCGATGTGTTATAGATTCTTTGCAAGCAGCCATTGTAGGGCATTTAACGGGGCTCGTGCGCCGCAACGCCCATTCTGCAATTTACCTGGCGTGAGTTTATGCCAAAGCGACAATTTTACTCGATAGTAAATGACGTTTTAATTTATCGTTTGCAGCGTCATAACCTGCCCTCTCACACAGAGATCTGTCAATCGCAACATACCGTCACGTCGCCCTTACTAACGACAAGTATGAGGCCGGATATCCAGCATCGGCATGACGGGTAAACCCAGGGAGACACAACCCTGAACACTGCAATCGCTCAAGCATGACTTTCCAAGCAGGCTCCATAAAGCATTACCTACACAAAAGCAGTACTAACATCAAAGCGGTACCTACATCCAATCGGTACCTACATCCAATCGATACCTACATCAAAGTAGTACCTACGTTAAAGCAGTACATACATTTTTTTCGCCTAAGCTTATCTCTACAAGGATGGAGGCGGTTGAACACAAGGAGACGCACTAACAGCTCTGAGCTGTAAATGAACTTCCCGGGAGACGCTTAGCAATGGCACTCACTCTGACCGTTATCGCCCTCGCCTTTTTGCTGGCCTATATGGGAGCCGGCAAAATGCTCTGGTGCCTGTTGGTAGCAGCAGCCTGGCTATTGTGCATCCTGACTTACCCGGCCCACATGGTAACCCTGTTACTCACCGGACTGCTCGCACTGGCATTTATCCTGCTTTGTTACAGCGATGCCTTGCGCCAGCGTACAATCATCAAGCCGGTACTCACCTGGCTGCGCCGTGCACTCCCCCCGATCTCCGAGACCGAAAAGGCAGCAATCGATGCGGGAACCGTCGGCTGGGAGGGTGAACTGTTTAATGGCAACCCTCAATGGCAGAACATGTTGCAGCTGAAAAAGCCACGCTTGACGCAGCAAGAGCAGGCGTTTATTGACGGGCCGGTTGAGGAACTCTGCGCCATGCTGGACGACTGGGAGATCGTGCAGCGTAGCCATAATCTGTC
>JBFGYY010000215.1:0-5708 GCA_041587095.1 Motiliproteus sp.
ACTCGAGCGCACTGGCGATACGCCCGAGATTGGTCACCAGAATATCCAGCCGCTTTTTCTCTGCCTCTTTTTCTGATTCGGCCCGCCGGGACAAGAATTTCGCGAGCAGGTTAATCTGCTTCAATACCGAATCCATCTGGCGTGCACTCACCGGGGTCTGGTCACGCAAGCCGAGATAACATTGGATAACCTCTGCTACCGGGTCGATCTCGCCGGTTTTGGGCTTTTCTTTCATCAGACGTTTATCAATAATTCGCGCCACCAGCAGACCATCGCCCCGCATAATCAGGTCGAAAAAATCTCTGCTCTGCGGATACCGCGTGCTGGCGATTTCACCGGCGCGCATTGCCAGCGAGGCATCCTGCGCTTTGCTGGTGCCCAGTACCGCCTGCAGGGACAATCGGTTTAGCAGGTTATAGGGGCTAAAACCGCTGCTGTCAGGCGCACCCTCACCGGCCTGATAGCAGCGCGCGCTGAGCAGCAGTGCCTGCCTGATGCCAGTCGGTTGTGCCTCATTCTCCGCAGCCCCTTGCCAACTCTCCAGCGCCGTCGCCAGGCGTTTGTAGGCGCTGCCGAGCAGGGCCATCTGCTCACTGTTGGCGCGTTCATCGGCTCCGTCTTCTGCACCGCCCTCTGCCCCGTTTTCTCCCCATCCTTGTGCGCGGGAGGCCTGGCGCAAGCCCTGCAAGCGGCTAATCGCACGTTGAATCAACGCCACGCGTTGCCCCGGATCGCTCAGCTTTTCAGCCTGACGAGTCTCCAGGTTAGCCAGCTGCTCAATCGCGCTCACCCAGACACTCTGATCTTTCGTTGCCGCCGCGATGGCGTCAGAGTAGCAACGGGCTGCCTCGTCAAAATCGCCCAATTCAGCGTAAAAACACCCCTGTGCATAGTGCACATCGGGGCGGGTTAACCAGCTATCCTGGGCGCCTTTGAGGAGCACTTTCAGACCACTACGCAAACGGGTAGGCTCCTGCTTGCCGGTGGCAGCCCGCTCACAGAGCCGGTTAATCGCGGCTATCAGTTCTTCAACGGCGACCGGCTTCCAGAGGAAGTGATTGTCTTTGGCGTAGGGGGTGAATTCCAGGGTAAAACCCGGGTCACCGTAGGCCTGATAAGCCCCCCAGGTATTACAATCAGGCAGGGCTTCATAGGTTTTACGACGCGCCGAACTGATCGCCTCGCCAAAGGTTTTCTTGTCGTACAGCAGAGCCTGATAGAAGGCATCGGCAAACAATTCGGCAGCATCGTCCCGTACCGCCCAACCGGCGACCACCACCGCTCTGACACCGATCTCTATCAGCTCGCGCGCGACGCTGTAGGCGAGCCGGTTATAGGCCGTATCCGGCTGATTATCGGTCTTGCCCAGAAAACAGCAGTTGAGGAAGACCAGATCCGGTACGACTTCCAATTGACCAATTTCGGCAGCGGTCAGCAGCAATCCGTCGGACAACACCACCCCGGAGCGGGTCTGCTTGAACGAACCGGTCTGGAACACGCCGTGAGCCGAAATATGGATAAGGCGATAAGGTTGCTGGAACAGCTTCATCATGACGTCAGGGCCCGTCGTTCCCGTGCCTGCGCTGACGATCTGATACCCCTGCCCCTCCAGATGCCCGACCACACGCTGCGCTTCGGCTTCGGCGCCGCTCAGCGATGCCAGACGGTCGTCGTCGAACGAGCGACCCGGCTCTGCAAAGGCGCTAAAGTAACCCTGAGTTGATGGATTGCCGATCACGAGGGCGGACCGGTTGCGCGTCGTGCGCACCCGGGGGCGATAACGACTCGATGCCAATTGTCGCACCACCGACGTTCGGGTGATCAGCGGCTCGCCATCGGCGACTAGCATCTCCCAGGGCAGGTTCGCCGTGTAACCATCGACCACCAGTACCAGCTTTGCGGTATGACGCGCGGTTTCCTTAAAGTCATGGGGGATCAACAGCTGAAACAGGGTATGTGACAGCGCCGGCTTGTAAGCCGTATCCCGCTGGCTGCTCGCCACCAGGGTTTCAACCAGGCCCGGCTGAGCTTGCACCACTTCGGTCTCAGCCCGTGCCCGTTCGGACAAAAACATGTAGCGCAATCGATTTGCCAACTGCGGGCGCGCTTGTTTCGTGCCCGACGACAGTTGCTCAGACCCTGCACGCTCACTCATTGTCTGCAGACCAGGAGCCGGCAGACAGGCTTCATCGCGGCGCTCGGCATCGGTGATCATCAGCCGCGGCCAATAACTGGCCCCCGATCTCACCGTCAGCCGCTGCTGCACCCCCTTACCACTGATCAGCGCCGCCTCGGGCTCCAGGCAGCAACCTAGTCGTTCCGCCTCGGTTGCCAAACGCTCACCCAACTGCCTCACGGCGTAGGCCGCACTGATGGCGACATCAAGATACAGCTCGATAAACTGAAGCTGACTGATACGCAGCGGGCAGTCCATCACCTCGGCAAATTTATGATTCGCTTCCATCACGCCGCGAACCACCGCGTTGATTGAATCTGTAATCGAGATATTCGTCGTGGAGTTATACCCCAGCAGCATGGTGGTGAGGCGGAGTTTTCTCGGCTCCGCGCTCAGCGCCCCTCGCCCACCCTCGGCATCGACCAGATGTAACAGATAACGCAGCACCCCCTCACGAACCGCTTCAACAAGGGTACGGGTGGTCAGGCTCCCGTACTCACCGAGTCCCACGACCAGCGCACCGCGTTGAATACCGATATCAGCGTGCTCGGCACTGGATTTTGGCAACACGATGGTCGAGGTGCCCGGCGCACCGGCATACATCCCCAGGTGATAACGCAGGGTCAGTGCCCCGGCGACCAGATTTTTATCGATGGATTTTTCTGCCCCGGCGATGGGGTCATCCTGATAGTGTCCGACCATGACCGGTGAGACGGCGTGTTGCAGATCCATGGCCTGGCATGAAACCGACAGCGAATACTTCGCCGGTCCTGCGCGTCTTAATGTCCGTTGACCACCCATAACACTGCGAATCAGACTCTGCTCGGTAGGATAAAGCACCGGACCGGCATCGTAGCTGAAGGTCTGCTGCGTACCGCGCATCCCGGGTCTGGTCTTGGGCAAGCGTGCGGTATCACCACCCTCAAGCAGATCGATTAGTGCGGGAAAGGCCGCTTCGGTGCTGGCCAGCCCGGCGTGATCGGTATCCATATACCAGACCCTGCCGTTCAGCTGCAGGCCGTCGAGCAGCCCGGACGCATGGGTTACCGTGCCATCGCCATCGTAAGTACCCAGCAGACGCAGACGCTTGCGCCTGGTATCAAATTCAACACCGCAGGGGGTTCGCTGTCCGTAACCGGCCACATAGGCAATGGTCTCGTCGCCGGGCAGACTGACGCCGAGCTCGCTCCAGGTCGCTTTAACCTGCGCCAGTAATGCGGGCGCTGGCTCAGCCCCCTGCTGATCACCAAACCAGAAATCTTTGTTGCCCGCTTTCAGTGCGCGCCACGCAGCCACATCATAATAATCGTGACCGCTGCCGCCCACGTCGCTAAATCCAGGTTCAGGCAGCAGGTGCAGCGCACCGGGATATTCGGCCACAATGGCCAGCAGTCCTGCCATCGCGTGTTTCACATCAACAATGGCGAGCTTGCGGATGGTATCGCTTTTGCCCAGCAAGGTTTCCACCATCGTGTGCGAGCCACGGTTTGGGGTCCCCAGCATCACGAAGCGCGCCCCTTGCCTGGCGATCAGGCGCTGCCAGACGGCCGGGTGCCGGACGATCATCAATCGAACCACCAGCCCTCCCATGCTGTGGGCCATGATACGCACCGGCTGTTGGCTGGCGTTCAGGGCCTCGTCGACCGCCTCGGCCAGCTGAGCGGCCAGTTCCGGCAAGGAGCGCCGCCAGTCGTAAGCAAACCGCCTGACATCGTGGCTCGCCTGCAGCGTGTCACAAAGTTCGCCATAATACTCATCGAATATCCCGTCAGGATGGATTCCCCTCTGGTCGTAGCGGATTTTATCCATGCCGCCCGTTGCGATATCCGAAAAATCGAACCAGACCCGGTCACCGCCAGCTGCCCGCAAGTGCGATCCCATAATACCCGGTAAAAAGATCAGCACCGGGCGCGGCGCGCCACCCGCAGCCGCCCTTAGCATGCGCTGCTTTGGCCCCGGGGTTATGGGCAGAAACTGTGCAATGGCTTGCGTTTTATCCGCAACCAGCCAGTCCTGTAACGCACGCCGGGTTCGGGTATTGGCGAAATAGCGGAAATGATTAACATCCGCCCCCTGATCAAAGAGATAATGCCCTTTTTCCCGCGCAAGCCCCCCGTACATCGAATCGGTATCGACCACCAGATCGTTGTCTTCATCTTCGAAAAACACGAAATCGGTAAAGAATACCCCGATGCGTTTTAACACCCCCCCACCCTCGATATCGCCGGCAATCACCGCAATTTCCGCTGCCGATTGGGGCTGGGCCTGCCCCACCAGCGCGGCCAGAGGTGAATTCGGCAACATCGCTTCGATTCCCGGAACCATCCGTGGGTCGGTTCGATTCCTGGCTATTTCGAGAATGATGCGCTTGGTCGCCGCGTAAACCGGACTGATTTTGAGTACCGGTATCAAGCCGATCAGATGCAACAAGGCGGATAGGAACGCATCGAAATGACTGCTGGCCAACAACGTCCCCTGCGAAGGGCTCGCCACCCGTAAGTAGCGCTGAATAGTAAACTCTTTTTTAGCCAATACGCCCGCGAGCGACAGCAGATGCCGCCGGTCCTCTTCATCCGCCGTCGCCAACGCCGCACTGTTACGCGTGAAGCCATCGACCAGTCCGGCCCCTAACTCATTCATGCACAGCAGATCGCCCACCAAACCGCCCCGCGAGTGGGTCACCACGCTCAGCTTTGCGCCTTTGGGCAGCGCACTGGCCAGCGCCAGCGCATTTTCGATCGGGCTCTCGGAGAACGTCCGGTGTTCAAAGGCATAGATATGCGGACCAAACTTTTTAACCAGTTGCTGCCATTCAGGTGAAGCGCTGGCCGTTGCCAGATCGCCGAAACTGCCCAGGGTGGAAGACGCCGTTCCGTGAATAAACACCAGCATGGGCTGCTCGGGATCCCAGTTATCGAACCGCGCAGGGCTGGCCCGGGTCAGGTCCACAGGATCGCCGCCGCTATCCACCCAGGCAAACAACCCCGCAGTTTGCTCCAGCTTACGCTCGATGGCCCAGATCAATGCCTTGGTGGCGACCCAGGTGACGCCCTTTTCAAGCTGCTCGCGGGCCTTATCCCCCACCCACTCCCCGGCTTTTTCCACCGCCGCTTCAAAGATGACTTTTTCGATTTTATCCTGCTTGATACCAACGACTGAAAGCGCGCGCAGCACCCAGTCCCCAAGCCCTCTGGAAGCCACGCCCTGGGCCTGGAAGCTATCCAGACGCAAGCCGGTTTCCTGATCCCCGTTGGGGTTCAGATTTATCAGGTCATCCGCAAGCCGCCGTGCAGAGGTATATAAAATAAATCCATCTGCCATCTCCAGCGCCAGAATGTCATCTTCACGCACCCAGAGCTCAGCCTCCTGCACCAGTGCCGAGCGGCTGGGCATAGACAGATCAAAGTGTTGCCTGACCTCCAGTCCGTCCAGCCCCTGCAGAGCCGATGGCAAACCACTGCGCGAAATCCCCGCGATACTACGACTGGCGGCAGGTTCGGCCTTTACACCCGGGATAATAAATTTCAACAGG
>JBFGYY010000216.1:0-5701 GCA_041587095.1 Motiliproteus sp.
ACATTATTTACCAGTCCGGGCGCACCCCTTTAGACGTCTCTGTCGATAACGAAAACAACCGACTGACCATCCGTCAGCTTGCCCCGCGCCAATTAATCAGCCGGCAAGAACAGGTATATCTTGCGTCTCTGGGCGGCACCCTGGACAGACTGCCGACAGAAACTGCAGGCACCGAGAACCCGGTCGGCTGGGTTGTGGTTTTGATCGACGACCAATTACTGCTGGACCGCCAGAACGAGATCCTGCTGCACAGCCTGTTAATTCTCGTCGCCGGCCTGCTGCTGACCCTCTGGCTGGCCATTGCTATCGGTCGCAGCATCACGCGCCCCCTGCAGAACGTTATCAGCACGGTGGAAGAGTTGCTGGGGGATAATTGCACAGCCCGGGTCGATATTCAGGCGGGCGGCGAAGTCGGCGAGCTTCAGCAAGGGGTCAACAGCCTGGCTGATCAGGTGCAGCGCACCCGGGAAAAACTGGAAGATGAAGTGGCCCGCGCCACCCGCAGCCTGCGCACAACCCTGAATCAGATGGAAGATAAAAACCTGCAACTGGCCGCAGCGAAACGGCAGGCCGAGCAAGCCAATGAGAGCAAAGACGATTTTCTGGCGCGCATGAGCCACGAATTACGCACCCCGCTGACCTCCATACTCGGCTTCGTGCGCTTGCTGCGTAAAACCGACCAGAGCAGTGATCAGGCGGAATACAGTCGCATTATTCAGCGCACCTCGGCACTGCTTCTGAACCTGATCGACGATGTGCTGGACTTCTCAAAATTGCAATCCGATGCCATCAGCCTAGAAAAGATCCCCTTCTGCCTGGAACACTGTATCGAGGACGTGATGGAGATGCAGGGACCGAGCGCCGACGAAAAGGGCCTGGAAATGCTGCTGCATTGTGACCCCCGGCTCGGGCACCGACAGATTGGCGACCCCACCCGACTCAGCCAGATTTTGTCCAATCTGATCGCAAACGCGATTAAATTTACCCCTCAGGGCGAAGTCATCATTAGTGTCGAGGTGCTGCGTTTTCACCCCGGTTCGGTAGATCTGCAGATCAAGGTCAGCGATACCGGCATGGGCATATGCCAGGAGAGCCGGCAAAAATTGTTCCAGCCATTTATCCAGGCCGATACCTCCATTACCCGCCGCTACGGGGGGTCGGGGTTAGGTCTGGTGATCAGTAAGCGTCTGGTGGAGCTGATGGGCGGTTCCATTTATCTGCAGAGCGAACCCGGCCAGGGCACCGAGGTCACCATCAACCTGGCTCTGGAGATTGATCCGGCGGCACTACCCTATAGTGACCTGAGCCAGCAACAGTTACTCCTCTGTGATCCGGTCGCCAGCAGTTATCAGGCCACTTACCTGCAGTGCCTGAAGTGGCGTTGCGGGGTCGAGCAGGTTGCCCACTACGACGAGCTGCCAGGCCTGCTCGAAGAACGCCGCTTGCATGGCGATCCCGCACCCGACGCCATTTTGCTGGGCTTATCAATAGACAGCCTGAAGTCCCTGCTGGACAATGAGTTCTTCAGTCAGCTGCAGCGCAGCTTCAACGGCACGTTAATTCTGATCAGCAGGCAGCCCGACACAAACTGTCAGCAACTTTGCGCGCAGCTGCAAACCCAGTACCCGGGAGTCAACCTGCTTAGCAAACCGCTCAGCCACAGCAGGCTGCTTGAGTGTTTAAATCCGTCTTCCGAGGAGGTCATGCCGGTGAGCCCCCCTTGCGAGGAGCCAGCCAAGCCCCTGCACGGCATGAGGGTTCTGGTGGCCGAAGACAACTCGTTCAACCAGTTGCTATTGGAAAGAATGCTGCAGGCGCAGGGGGCCGAGCCCACCGTCGTCGGCGACGGCAGCCAGGTGCTTGACCTGCTAACTTCGGTTACGCGCCCCTTTGACGCCGTGCTGATGGATATCCATATGCCGGTAATGGACGGGATAGAAACAAGCCGCCAGATAAGGCAGCTGGGCACGGCAGCGGCCAGTATCCCGATCATCATCCTCAGCGCCAACGTGCTCAAAAGCGAGAAACAGGCATTACAGCCACTAGGGGTGACGCAGCTGCTGTTAAAGCCGATCAATGAACAGCAGCTGGTTTCAGGCCTCATAGACTCCAAGAAGCCAGCCTTGCCTCCCTCCGCGCCGGATAACAGCGCAACCCCGACACCGGTTCAGCTCACCGACTACGGTCTGACACAGCAGGATCTGGATCAGGAGCTCGCCAGCCAGTTACAGGCGATCCACCAGGCCTTTGTCGATCATCAGACCGGCAAGCTCGCCGAGCATGCTCATCAGCTGCTTGGGCTGGCCAGTCTGTACGAAATTACCGAGCTGGAAAGCGCGGTACGCAGCTTCAGCGCTGCGGTCAAAGAAGACTCAAGCCGCGAACTTTGGACACAATTATGGCGTTTGCAGCGAGTGATGCATAATCTTGATTATGAAGGAATTTTAAAATCACAGGCCGGCGCAGAAACCCGATCCGCACCGGCCACGCTGGACCACCCTGCCTGACAGCGCTGCTCGCCGCCCAACAGGCGGCGCGTGCTCTAACCTGACAACCGGCTCTGAATAATCCACGTCCTCTGCCGGCGATAACGGCCAGTATCGAGACACATCGTCGTCAAATGCCAAAAAAAATGCGCGCATACTGATGTCACTCCCTATGCAGCGAAGTAAACTAGAGCCTGACCAACCTGAATCACCGGAACTAGATGCTATTAACTAACCTGCAATTGTTAAAAACCATTGAAGAGGCTCGGCCGCGCCTGCGCAAATCAGAGCAGAAAGTTGCCGACTTCGTTCTGGCGGAGCCCAGCGAGATCATCCACATGCGTATTGTCGATCTGGCGGCGCAGGCGCAGGTCAGCGAACCCACGGTGGTACGCTTTTGTCGTGCGCTGGAATACGACGGCTTTCAGGACTTCAAGCTGAACCTGGTGCAGATACTGGCGAGCAGCCCTAACTTCGAGCAGTTTTCCATCGACCGCAAAGACACCGTCAGCGATTTCAAACAGAAAATCTTTGATTCCACCATTGGCAATCTGATGAATATGCGTGAGCGGCTCGACGAGACCACGCTGCAAAAAGCCATCGACGCACTGTCACGCGCCAAGCGCATCGAGTTTTACGGTTTTGGCGCGTCTGCCGGCGTCTGTACCGACGCCCAGCACAAGTTTTCCCGGTTACGGGTCACCGCTGTCGCCTATTCCGACCCCCACCTGCAAACCATCTCGGCACTCACGCTTGCAGAAGGTGATGTTGTGGTAGCCATTTCCCAGACGGGCCGTACCAAGGACCTGCTGCATTCCGTGAAGCTGGTGAAAGAAGCCGGGGCCGCCGTGATCGCGCTCTGCCCGAGCCAAACCCCGCTGGCCAACCTGGCGACCTACCACATCGCCATCGATCTGGAAGAAGATAAGGATCTCAGCACGCTGGTGTCCTCACGGGTGGTGCAGCTGGTGGTGATCGACGTGCTGGCCGTGGGTCTGGCAATGAAACTGGGGCCGGGGGTCATCGACCATCTGAAAACCATCAAACGCAGTCTTCGCTCACTGCGTCAGAACGAGAAACGCCCGCCTGCGCGCCCCGCCTGAGCGCCTTGACCATCCAAAGTCTAGCTTGAAAAACCGCTTAATATATGGGACTACTAGTGACAGCCGAGATCGGACCCTGGCTGTCATCGGCATGTCATCAAGTCCGATTAGGCTAATCTCATAATTCGTGACGATTTCCTCTAAATGGAGTGATGCCCATGATGACGAACCATCCGCAAGTTAATGAGCTGCAGGAGCAGATTTTCGATATTTGTATGGAGCTGGATTCCCAAAGCCAGGCGGTGATAAAACAGGCCGCCGTAAAACGCCACCTCACGGCCCGCCGGGCCATCGAAGAACACGCAGAAAGAAAACAACTCCGCCAGGCTATGGTCGAGTACGACTTTGACTGATTAAGCGCTGATCGACGAGCGTCTGAGCCAAGGCCCGCAACGAACATTACCGTCGCGGGCAATCCACCTAGCGCCGAGCCGGCTATCGCCTCAGGTCAGAGTCTGCCCTGGCGCTGCAATTGCAATACCCCCCCGCGCGCAGCAAAGCCCAGATCCAGCCAGTCTTCACGGGTTGCCGGTGCAGGTCGCAGCTGCACCGACAAACGGTAGCTGCCATCCATCGCCAGAATTAAGCGGCCCTGCAAGGCCAGATCCGGTGCATCACTGCTCAACTCGGCCTGTAACTGCCCGTCCTGGCAAGCAAGTGCTGCCGTGACAGTGCCCAGCGAATTAAACAGCGCTGCCGAAACACCCTGCCAATCACGGACACGTAACTCTCCGACACTGCTGCTGGAGCAGCCCTCAGCGTCCAGCTGCAGGTCCGCCCAGCCACCCTGAAGCTGCGCGCTCAGTGGCAGCGGAAATTCCATCCACGCCGACAAAGGTCCGTCGAACCTAAGATCACGCAGTTGCAGCGCCCGGTCCAGACCCACACCCAGCGACACGGCCAGTGCCTCGTCGCCGGCATCGACAGCGGCACCGATCTGCGCCTGCAACAAGGCCGTCGGTAACCAGTGCCACTGCAAGCCCTTCAGGGTCAGAAATGGATGGCTGATGCGCTCTATGCCGCCACGCCACAGTGTCCCGTTCGCTTCACTCAACGTCAGCGGTGCGCTCGTCGGCAACATATGGCGCTGTAAAAACCGGGCAGGCACCCAGA
The DNA here is from genome assembly GCA_041587095.1 of Motiliproteus sp. Taxonomy (GTDB): domain Bacteria; phylum Pseudomonadota; class Gammaproteobacteria; order Pseudomonadales; family Balneatricaceae; genus Motiliproteus. Next base: position 4,703 of record JBFGYY010000216.1, read on the forward strand.
TGATTAACAGCAACAGGTAGATAGTTAAAAATATCAGTAGCGCCCGCTGCCAGTTCAGCCGCTGTGCTTTGCCGGTGCCCTGATCAGAGCAGGATTTTGACATCATGGATGACCCCCTCCCGTAACAACCCGATACTGGCTTGTCCGCCCCGGCGCAACAGGTTCATCAATTCGGCGATATTCGCACTCGAAGTCAGGTCCATACCATTAACATGGGTGACCACATCGCCGGCTCGCAGCCCCAGGGAACGAAACAGGCGCTGATCCCGTCCCGGTTGTAGCTGATAACCCGCGGTCTGGCCGTTCTGGCTATAAGGGCGCAACTGGATATAGCGGCCGAACGAAAGCGGGTTCTGCAGCAGGGTCTGTTTATAATTACCGACAATCTGGCGCAGGTTGGGCGCATTGAAGTCGACCTGCTCCGGTGGTTGATTCCCTGTCCGGGTCACTGAACCGGGGGTCCGGGTACGACTGACCGAACCGGCATTCTGTTTCAGCGCCGCCTGATCGAGCAGCACATATTCCGAGCGTCCGGATACATCCAGCACGACCCGGTCGGCCTCAATTGCCGTCACGGTGACCTTTTGCGGCATATCCAGCGCATCCCCCACCCCGTAAACCCGCTGCTCACCGCCGTGTACCAGAAACGCCTGGGAATGATCGCTGTCAGCACTCCAGAGTACACCGACCAGCTTTACCGCCAAGCGGGTTTGCACCTGCTCTTGCCGGACCACCGGAGCGGCTTTAACGGCTTGCTTGACCTGCACCGCTTTTTGACCAAACAGATTGGCGTTGCTGAGCCGGTCAAGATCGATCCGGGAAGCACTCTCCGGGGCCGGCATAACGAGCTGTTGCGCCGGGGCGGGCAAAGTCTTGATAACGGGGGGCTCAGCAAGCTGCCAGCTGAGTTCGGCAGCCGAAGCCGCCAATAAAACCAGCAACCGGGTACTAACCAGCCGCGGCAGCCCCTGATGGACAAAAGCGACCTTGCGCGGGCTG
>JBFGYY010000217.1:0-5697 GCA_041587095.1 Motiliproteus sp.
AATATCTGGAAGCCGGTGACCGGATTGATGGATAGCCAGCAGATGCTATCCTGGCTATCGGAAAAACAGATCCCAAGCAGCGCAGTCCAATCATTCAAGCAGGCCAGTGAACGCTTCAATCAATGAAGTCACCTACGCCACAGACCGCTCGCCAACCAAATTTCATCTACCCATAACTATCAGGTCAAGTATTGACCTGAAGTATCCCTTTGCTGCCATTCCCTCTTCGCCTCTCTCATACGCTGCTGTCGCTGACTGACACCACATCCTGCCTTGATAAGAAGCTCGGAATAGGTTGATCAGGCATCTTTTTTAAAATTACTTTTCCACTTTTTGCTGTGCATAAGCTGTATAAGCCAACCCCTATAAGTACAGGGATAAGCCGTGAACAGATTGACTCTGTGGATAAGGCCCTCTGTTATCCAACGGTTATGCTCCCGCTACTCCCAGATTATAGTGAAGCATTACACAGGGTTTGTGATGAGTTAACTCACTGTAAAATAGACTTTATTTCAAGTTAACAACAGATATTGTTCTGGCTAATAGAAATAATAAAAATAAGAAAACCATTCTTTCATATACATAATATTCTTTATTAATAACTAACAGAGCAGCTGCGTTCTAAAAAGGTTAACAAGGCGATATACTTAGCCCCATTGTGAATCCATGCAGCGTGGCAACTGCTGCTGAGAACCAGTCTTTCGTTTCGCAGTGATCAGAGCCCCCCTCATAGTTGGTTTACAACCTTGTCTGATTCACCGTATCGGGACTGCCCGTATTCATCAGGTCATCAATAAATTGCCGATTTAAAATTGGTTATGCGTTTAGCGCAGGCGAGGTAGTTGTGGAATATCCAGATCAGTTTGATGTGATCGTAATCGGCGGCGGACATGCCGGAACCGAAGCTGCGATGGCGGCAGCCAGGATGGGTTCACGAACTTTATTGCTAACCCAGAATATTGAAACGCTGGGACAGATGTCTTGCAATCCAGCGATTGGCGGAATCGGTAAAAGCCACCTGGTGAAAGAGATCGATGCACTCGATGGTGCCATGGCGCGAATTACGGACCAAGCAGGCATACAGTTCCGGGTCCTGAATTCCCGTAAAGGTCCCGCTGTACGCGCAACCAGGGCACAAGCTGATCGGCAATTGTATAAATGTGCTGCCCGCGCCATGCTGGAAAATCAGCCTAATCTGTGGCTTTTCCAGCAGACCGTCGATGACCTGATTATGCAGGGGGATCGTGTTGCAGGTGTTGTTACCCAGATGGGGCTGCGTTTCTCGGCGCGTACCGTAGTACTGACAGCGGGCACGTTTCTGGGCGGTCTGATTCATATCGGTATGGAGAATCATGCCGGTGGTCGTGCCGGCGACCCTCCCTCCGCTACGCTTGCACACCGATTACGCGCAACCTCATTACGGGTTGATCGCTTGAAAACAGGCACACCCCCGCGGATCGATGCGCGTTCGGTGGATTTTTCAGTGATGCAGGAACAACCCGGTGACACGCCGTTACCTGTCATGTCATACATGGGGACACAGGCGGATCATCCCCGCCAAGTCAGCTGTTATATCACCCACACCAACGAGCAGACACACGAAATTATTCGTTCGGGTATGGATCGTTCGCCGTTATATACCGGGGTTATTGCCGGGGTCGGGCCACGTTATTGCCCCTCGATTGAAGATAAAATTGTTCGTTTTGCCGATAAAAACAGTCATCAGATCTTTGTCGAACCCGAAGGGCTGACGACCCATGAACTGTACCCGAATGGTATTTCAACCAGCCTGCCCTTCGATGTTCAGATCAACCTGGTCCGTTCAATGCGGGGATTTGAAAACGCACACATCACCCGGCCCGGGTATGCGATTGAATATGATTACTTCAATCCACAGGACCTGAAGCATAGTCTGGAAAGTCGCGTGATCGACGGTTTGTTCTTTGCGGGTCAAATCAACGGGACAACGGGTTATGAAGAAGCGGGCGCGCAAGGGTTGCTTGCCGGACTGAACGCAGCCTTGTTAGCACAGGATAAAGAGCCCTGGCATCCGCGTCGCGACGAGGCTTACATCGGCGTTATGGTCGATGATCTGATTACCATGGGAACCTCTGAGCCTTATCGCATGTTTACCAGTCGCGCAGAGTATCGCCTTATTTTGCGTGAAGATAATGCCGATAGCCGGTTGACCGAAAAAGGCCGCGAACTGGGACTGGTGGGTGAAGCGCGCTGGCGGGCTTATTGTGCCAAACGCGAAGCTATCGAACAGGAGCAGCAGCGGTTTCGCAGCAGCTGGATTCAGCCCGGCAGCGTGGCCGGAAAGATTCTGGCGGAAAAATTAGGTACTCCCTTAGCGCGTGAATACTCGTTATTTGATCTTATGAAACGACCCGAACTGGTGTATGCCGATCTTGCTCACCTGACCGGTGAACCGGTTGCTGATCCTCAGGTTTCTGAACAGCTGGAAATTGAGGTCAAATATGCCGGCTATATCCAGCGTCAGCAAGACGATATTCAAAGGCTGCAGCGCCAGGAGAACACGTTGTTGCCCGATGATATCGATTACAGCATCATCGACGGGTTATCTAACGAGGTTCGGTCCAAGTTGAGTTCTGCACGTCCGGCGACATTGGCGGCGGCGAGTCGGATACAGGGAATTACGCCCGCAGCGGTGTCATTGTTGATGATCTACCTAAAAAAGCGGGATAAATCCGCTCTGGCGCGGGGAGATAAATAGTGTCGAATCAAAATGAGCTGCGTTTACGTCAGGGCATCAGCAGCCTCGGATTGACGCTGGATGAGGGGCAGGTTTCTCAGCTCCTGCAGTACCTCGATTTACTGCAAAAATGGAATCGGGCGTATAACCTGACGGCTATCCGTGACCCACTGCAGATGGTGACACTGCATCTGTTGGACAGCCTGAGTATCGTGCCGTTTATTCAGGGTGAACGTATCATTGACGTCGGTACGGGGCCGGGATTGCCGGGTATCCCGCTGGCGATATGTTATCCGCAGAAGCAGTTCACGCTGCTGGACAGTAACGGTAAGAAAACCCGTTTTTTACAACAGGTCAGGCAAGAGCTGGGGCTGGACAATATCCAGATAGTCAACGGCCGCGTCGAACAGCACGAGGCCGGAGCCGGTTATGAGATTGTGATATCGCGCGCTTTTGCCTCTCTCGCGGACATGCTGCACTGGTGCGGTGATATCTGTTCAGAAGATGGCGCTTTTCTGGCGATGAAAGGGGTTTATCCACAGGAAGAGATCGAGTCGATGCCATCAGGTTTCGTGCTCGCAACCAGTCATGAACTCAGCGTCCCGGGTTGCGATGCACAGCGGCACCTGATGGTCATTCAGCGCGAAACAGCGTGATATTGCACTGATTAGATTAAATAACATCATCTGGATAAGTACGCCTGATCAGAAAAGGAGATCAGATTTGTGGTCAAAATACTGGCTGTAACCAACCAGAAAGGTGGCGTCGGGAAAACAACTTCTTGCGTGAATCTTGCGGCGTCACTTGCTGCGACTAAACGTCGTGTGCTGATGATCGATCTGGATCCTCAGGGTAATGCCACCATGGGAGCCGGGGTGGACAAGAGCAGCCTGGAGCACTCGGTATACGATGTCTTGACGGGGCGACTGGGCATACAGGACGCCATACGCACCGATACCAGCGGTGGCTTCGACCTGTTGCCGGCAAACGGTGACCTGACCGCTGCTGAAGTCGAACTGATCCCTGTGAAGCGCAAGGAGTTTCGACTCAGACAAGCGCTGAGTCAGGTGCAGGATAACTATGACTATATCTTGATAGACAGCCCGCCCTCTTTGAATATGCTGACCGTGAACGCACTGGTTGCAGCACAGGGGGTATTAATCCCCATGCAGTGCGAATACTACGCACTGGAAGGCATCAGTGCCCTGATGTCTACGGTGGAAACCATTCGTAAGAGTCTGAATCCGTCCCTGAAAGTCGAAGGGATACTGCGTACCATGTATGATCCGCGTAACGGGCTGACCCGTGATGTCTCGAGTCAGCTGCTTGATCACTTCGGTGACAAGGTATATCGCACGGTCATTCCCCGTAATGTTCGCCTGGCGGAGGCACCCAGTCACGGCTTGCCTGCCCTGCATTATGACCGACACTCCAGGGGGGCTGTGGCCTATCTGGCCCTGGCCGGTGAAGTCAATCGCCGGACCAGGGATAGTGCCTTAACTTAATATTCGATCTGAGCGATAACCCGACAGCGTGTTGGTTAGGTGAAGATACTGTGAGCGGAGATTGTGTACATGAACAAAAAGCGCGGATTGGGTCGCGGTCTGGATGCTTTGCTCGGAGGAGTCTCTCTGGATGAAGCACCGCTGCAAGCACCCGAGGACAGTTCCGATAATGGCTTGACGATGCTGGCGCTGGACAAAATACAGCGCGGTGTTTATCAGCCCCGCCGGGATATGGACCAGGCTTCGCTGGAAGAGTTGGCCAGTTCTATCCGCTCTCAGGGCGTGATCCAGCCAATCGTGGTCAGGCCGGTGGATATGGGCCGCTACGAGATCATTGCCGGTGAACGTCGTTGGCGTGCAGCCCAACTGGCCGGGCTGACAGAGATCCCGACCTGTGTGCGCGATGTACCCGATGATGCGGCCATCGCCATGGCATTAATCGAAAACATCCAGCGTGAAGACCTGAATCCGATCGAGGAAGCGACCGCGTTGCAGAGACTGATGGATGAGTTTGATCTCACGCAGCAAAAAGCGGCTGAAGTGGTGGGTAAATCCCGTACGACGGTGACCAACCTGTTGCGCCTGATTAAATTAACGCCGGAAGTTAAGCGTATGCTGGAGTACGGCGATCTCGAAATGGGACACGCCCGTGCCCTGCTGGCGCTGGAAACCGATAATCAGCTGTTGGCCGCCCGTGAAGTTGTTGCACGCGGTTTGACGGTACGCCAGACCGAAGAATTGGTAAAAAAATATCAGAGTCCGCGTAAAAACGACACGAAAAAGCCTGAACCAGACCCTGTATTCAGGGAGATGGAACAGAAGCTCAGCGACAGCTACGGAACGGCCATCAAGATCAGCCACAACGATAAAGGTCAGGGTAAAGTGACCATCAGCTATGCCAGTAAAGCGCAGCTGGAGGCTATTTTGGGACGCATGAGTTAGGTTTTCCGAGCGGCGGATAGCCCTGAAAAACGGGGTGTTTCCCGTCCTAATACCTTAGTGCTAAATGGCATTTAGCGGTTGATGGTGCAGGGTATTGTCCCTATAATCCGCAATCGGTCGATAGGGTTGGTTTACGAACTTGTTATCACAAACGCAGTGGAAAGCGACATCGGTGAGTACGGGTAAGCCTGGATGCATAGGCAGAAACACCAGAAAAACCTACCAGCTGGCCCTGTACACGATAGCCGGACAAATTGTCACCACCCTTCTGATCAGTAGCTTGCTGGTGGTTGTAAATGGACGTATAGCGGCGCATTCAGCTTTGCTGGGTGGTCTGATATTTATCCTTCCAAGCCTCTACCAAGCGCGACAGGTGCTGAAAAAAGACCGTCCGGGTACGGTAAGCAGCACGCTACGCGATCTTTACAAGAGCGAAATATGGAAAATGGCTCTCAGTGCAGTGTTATTTGCACTTGCTTTCACACTGGTCAAACCGGTTGAGCCCTTTTCCTTATTTGGTGTTTTTATTGCGAT
>JBFGYY010000218.1:0-5684 GCA_041587095.1 Motiliproteus sp.
CCGCCAGGGCATTGAGCGCCGCAGCATAAAGGCTTGCGGAGTATAACTTTCTTGCGCGGTCCGTTTCACGTGGGCCGATAACGGTGCCGATTCAAACTCCTCGTTGTCGCTTAATCGACGCCCGATTGTGTCGTCCTGCTCGCTCTGGGGCAGGGCTTTAAAGCCGTCAAGGTCGTGAAACCACTGCTGAACCGCGACAAAGCTGGAACCACACAACCCCGGTTGATCCGACTGCACGAAAGCCACATCCCGGGCGGCTTGTCCGCTTGGGTTTTCCGTGCCGTCTTCGTAGCCACTCAGATCCCGGCCACCGGCGTACAAAAAAGCATCGATATCCAGCACGAGGCTGAACGCCGGGGTCAGCAATTGCAGCAGCCCATGGCAACGTTGCACCAGTTCGCCACGATCCTCACCGCGCACCCAGAGCCACAAGGCCATCGGTGTCGACGGAATATCGATACCCGCACCGCTAAATACCGGCGCGCCAGTCATCCCGGGCACTTTCGCGTCCAATGCCAACAGCAATGACTGCCCAAGGCCGACAACGATCGTACGACCATCTGACTGAAGCGCCAGCTGTTGCAGGACCGGACGCGGATCGGCTCCCGGTTTGAGTAAAAAGGACAAATAACGCGCCTGTGCGGGTAAATCATCCAAAATTGCCTTCTGGATATTCTCCATGGAAATCTCCTGCTCCCTGTGTATCACGCCTTCACCAATCGATATTCAATTCTTCATGAACATAGCCGTACTATCAACCTGTCGGGTCCAGCCTTCAATAGTTAAAACATCCGGATCTTCTGAAGTAAGACCGCGAATCAATCAGTAACCACGAATACACCGCTGCTCGCGTTGATCTTTAGCATAGTGCCCCTGCAAATATAGAGGCTTAATGCAAAAACTTTCTGTAATATACCCGTTAATAACCTTGTAATACGCTAAGGTTTAACGAACGGAAGCCATCACTTCTTATGGAGGAGGCAGAATGATCAGCACTTACATTCCACCCACCCTGCTTATCGTTGACGATGAGCCGGAGGTGACCCAGAGCCTGGTTGCATTACTCGAGAATGACTACCAGATAAAGATCGCCAGTAACGGACACCAGGCGTTGGAAAGTGCCAGCCGGTCGCCTTTTCCAGATCTGATCCTGCTCGATATCGTACTACCCGATCTGGGCGGACTTGAAGTGTGTCGACGCCTGAAAAGCCAGTCAACGACCGAAAAAATTCCGGTACTGTTTATTACGTCCCTAAGTTCCAGTGATGATGAGAGTCTTGGTTTACAATGCGGCGCATCCGATTACATTACCAAACCTATCTCGCCCGACGTCGTCAAAGCCAGGGTCAAAACACACCTGACGATCTACCATAATCAGCGCAACCTTGAGCTACAGGTCAGGGATAGAACGGCAGAACTTCGCCAGTCGCGGCTCGAAATCATCCGCCAGCTGGGGCGGGCAGCCGAATACCGCGACAATGAAACCGGGTATCATGTTATACGCGTCGGCTTTTACGCGCGGCTGATTGCGCTTGAATCCGGCATGAGTAAAACCCAGGCAGAGCTGCTGTTCAATGCGGCACCGCTGCACGACCTCGGCAAAATAGGTATACCCGACACGATCCTTCTCAAGCCGGGCCCTCTGGATGATGACGAATGGGAGATTATGCGCCAGCACAGCGAAATAGGTGCGCATATTATCGGAGATACCGACTCTGAACTGCTCAAGCTGGCGAAAGAAATAGCCCTTACACACCACGAACAGTGGAACGGCAAAGGCTACCCGAAAGGATTGCGGGGCAAGGAGATCCCGCTGGCCGGAAGAATTATCACGCTGGTCGATGCATTTGACGCCTTACTGAATGAACGCTGCTACAAGCGAGCCTGGTCAATAGACGAAACGGTCAATTATATCCGCAAGGAGCGAGGCAAGCGTTTCGACCCTGAGCTGGTAGACCTGTTTGTGAGACTGCTTCCCGACCTGCTCGACATCGCCAGCTGCTACCGGGAAGAGTGTTCGTGACAAACGCCAAAATGCGCTTTCTGCGTTCATTTTAGCCAGAGTAACTGCTCAGGGCTGCTTACAACAGCGGCATCAGCAAACCTGCTCCGCGCAACGGCGACAACGGAGCAGGTAAGCCGCTTTACTGCCTGTCTGGCATCATTCCCAGCCTTCCACACCGGCCATATCGGGCAACTCATGCGCGATGCCTTTGTGACAGTCGATGCAGGTCTTATCGCCGGAGGCAAGGGCTTGTTCATGCTGCGCCATACCACGACGCCCCTGTTCACTGTAATCCATTGAGTCGTAGTTGTGGCAATTACGACACTCACGCGAATCATTGGCCTTCATCCGCGCCCATTCGCGCTCGGCCATCTCACGCCGATGCGCCTGGAACTTCTCCCGGGTATCGATCACACCGGTAATCTTGCCCCAGACCTCTTTACTGGCTTTAATCTTGCGAATGATCTTATACGTCCACTCTTTCGGTACGTGACAGTCTGGACAGGTGGCACGTACACCAGAGCGGTTAGCGTAGTGAATGGTCTCTTTTAGTTCCTCATAGACGTTGTCACGCATCTCATGACAACTGATACAGAACTCCTCTTCATTGGTCATCTCCAGCGCCGTGTTGAAGCCGCCCCAAAAGATGACGCCTCCGACAAAACCGAACAACAGGATGATTCCCATTGCTACCCGCGCCGGGTTTGTGATGCGCTGCCAGAACCGGCACAAAAGCCGGGTCAACGCATTCCCGCCGCATGATGACGGTCCGGCGGTAGAAGACTTTTTAGTTTTCTCAGATGGATATTCCATTACCTGGCCCTTATAGCTGATATCGAGAGTTAGGCTGCGGCATTCGTTTACTGGCTGCGCAGATCAGTAGTGGAGCGATACTGATTGTTCACCAAAGGCTTCACTTCAGCCTGCGGTACATGGCACTGCAAACAGAAATAGCGGCGCGGTGAGATATCGGCCAACGCATGACCATCACGGGTTTCAAAATGGGTCAAACTGACCTTTGTAGCCCCGGCAGACTTGTAATTTTCCCAACTATGGCAGGAAAGGCACTTATTACTGCGCAGGTCGACCTGATAACCGCGTATTTCATGCGGAATAACCGGCGGTTGCTGCACGTAGTTACGTTTTACAGGCGACTCATCTTTATTGAATTTAGCCATCTGCGGCGCTTTATTCGTGGCATCCAGGTTCTTCATGCCACGCAGCGACTCTAAACCGCCAATATCAGCGCTGGCCGGAACAGCAACCAGACTACCCAGACTCAAGCTCAGACTCAGTGCCACTATCACCGTGTTTTTCTTCATGGCGTATTCTCCATCGGATCCGCATGGCGCAAGCCATACTGGAAGACATTAACAGAACAAGTATCGATACAGCGGCCGCAATTTGTGCAGTCCGCCGCGACTATCACTGGCGAGCCTGTTCCTTTTAACGCAGGTTTAATCACCTGCGGTTCAGGACAGACCGCATAACAATCCATACAGTCGTAACACGCGTCGCGCCGGCTGGCCCGAACCCGGATAAGGCTCCAGCGCCCGATTAGGCTATAGGCGACACCCATCGGACAAAGATGGCCACACCAGCCACGCGGTAATACGAACAGGTCAAATAAAAACAACGCAACAATCAGTAACCATCCGGCACCCATGCCGAAAATCAGGCCGCGCTGCAGCAGCGAGACCGGATTCACCAGCTCCCAAACCACCATCCCCAATAGTGCCGGCAACAGCAGACTTAACCCCAGAATCCACACCCGCAGTCGTCGCGACACCGACACCGAACGCCGCACCCCAAGCCGCCTTCCCAACCATGCAGCCAGGTCGGTAACGGGGTTCACCGGGCAGACCCAGCTGCAAAAGCTACGTCCGCCGACAAGCAGATAGAAACCCGCCACCAGCACAGCGCCCAGTGCGGCTGACAGTTCCGGGATATGCCCGGCTGCTACAATTTGCAGCAACACGAACGGATCGCTCAGCGGCACGGTCTCCAGCAACAAGCTGGAGGACAGGTTGCCTTTCAGCAGCCAGATTCCTGCCAGGGGGCCCAGTAAAAACAGCCCGAGCACCACAATTTGCGTCATTCGCCGCAGTAGCAACCAGCGCATACTGCGCCAGATACCCTTGCTCAAACGCGCGTCATGCCCAACCTGCAGAGTCATAACCCACCCCCGGGTTTGCGTGTTGGTAGGCTAAGCACCTCAGGAATCAGCGCCCCGCCTGCATCAGCCTTCTCCTCCCAGCCCAAACGGTAGTGATGCCCGATTTCACCTTTAGCCAGCGCGATGGGTACCACTTTGATCGCCGCCTCCTCCAGAACACAGGCCTGCTCGCATTTGCCGCAGCCCGTACAATGGTCCGAGTTGACCGTCGGGATAAAATTAGCGTGATGTCCGGTACGCACATTACGCTCCATTTCAAGGGTGATGGCCTCATCGATCAGCGGACAAACCCGATAGCAGACATCGCAGCGCAATCCCAGTACATTCAGACAGGTTTCCCGGTCTATCAGTACCGCAAGCCCCATGCGCGCGTCGTCGATATCGGTCAAGGCCGGATCCAGCGCCCCGCTGGGACAGGCTACGACACAGGGGATGTCGTCACACATTTCGCAGGCAACATCCCGGGCCGTAAAGTACGGTGTGCCATTGGCCAGCGGATCGGTCCATTGTGCCAATTTCAGCGTATCGTACGGACAATCTCGTACACACAGGCCGCAACGCAAACAAGAAGCCAAAAAATCCGTTTCCTGGAGCGCGCCCGGTGGTCGCAGCGCCTGTGCATCGGACTTCGACGAACTCAGCGCAAAACTCCCCAGCGCGGTACCCAGCAAGCCCATGCCACACACACCGCGCGCCGTATCCAGCAGAAAGCGACGCCGTCCGGGACGAGTCCCGCCGGGTTGCGCACGGCTGTTCCCCTCAGGACTTTTGTGTCGCTCAGGGCTGCCATTTCGCTCAGGGCTAAAACGGCGCTCAGGGCTGACATGACGCTCAGGGCTGTTGGCATGTTCGGGGCGCTTGCTGGCCATGCTCGTTGACACCTCTGTCCGCTATGACCTGATCAGGCCTTGAGGATCTTGACCGCACATTTCTTATAGTCGGTCTCTTTCGACAAGGGGTCTGTGGCGTCCAAAGTCAGCTTATTCACCAACCGGCCCGCGTCGAAGAACGGAATGAAGACCAACCCCTGCGGCGGACGGTTACGCCCCCGGGTTTCAACCCGCAGTTCTATCTCGCCCCTTCGGGAGATCACTTTGACGTTTTGTCCCCGGCGCACGCCCCGTGATTTCGCATCATCAGGATGCATAAAGACCACCGCATCCGGAACGGCACGATACAATTCGGGAACACGGCGGGTCATGGTGCCGGTATGCCAATGCTCCAGGACACGTCCGGTCGACAACCACAGATCGTATTCAGCATCAGGGGACTCCGCCGGTGGCTCGTAAGGCAGTGCAAAGATGATCGCCTTGTTATCCGACTTACCGTAAAACTGCACCTCGGAATCTTTGGCAACATAAGGGTCGTATCCTTCCCGGAAGCGCCACAACGTCTCTTTACCGCCAACAACCGGCCAGCGCAGGCCCCTTGACTGGTGGTACGTATCGAAGTCAGCCAGGTCATGGGCCTTGCCACGCCCGAAACCGGCGTACTCCTCGAACA
>JBFGYY010000219.1:0-5672 GCA_041587095.1 Motiliproteus sp.
GCAGGCCAGCCGCATACTCGAACAGCAACAGGGTATTCGCCTGCGTGTGATAGACCTGCGCTGGCTGGCCCCGCTTAACGAAGCGGCCATTCTCGCCGCTGTCGGCACCTGCGAGCACCTGCTGATCGTCGATGAGTGCCGCCAGACCGGCTCGCTGGGTGAGGGGCTGGTCAGCCTGATCAGCGAAAAACTGGCTGCGCCACCCAAACTGCTGCGCCTCAGCGCCGAAGACAGCTTTATCCCGCTGGGACGTTCCGCAACCTGCACCCTGCCGTCACGGGACAGCATTGTCGATGCAGCGCTCACCCTACTGGGAAAAAGTAACAGGCCGCGCGACACCGATGACGCGCAACGCGAATCCGCATAAACACCGTAAATGCCCTAACGCCCGCTCTCAATACTCGATGCGATGCAGGAAAAAACAACATGTCATACAAACAAAAAGCCCTGGTGATCTGTCCCGGTCGCGGCACCTATAACGCGGCAGAACTGGGCTACCTACACCGCCACCACACCGACAAACAGCCCTTGCTGGCGCAGATCGACCGATGGCGTACCGAAAACGGTCAGGAGGCCATCAGCGCCCTGGACAGCCGACAGCGCTACAGTCTGGCCGAACACAGCCGGGGCGATAACGCCTCCGCACTGATCTGGGCCTGCGCCTACGCCGACTACCTGGCCATCGACAGGGAACGGTTCGACATCTGCGCCATCACCGGTAATTCCATGGGCTGGTATATCGCCCTCGGTTGCGCCGGCGCACTGAGCGAAGCCGACGCATTCAAGGTCATCAACAGCATGGGCACCCTGATGCAACAGTCGCTGACCGGCGGCCAGCTGATCTACCCAGAGGTGGACGATAACTGGCAACCGATACAGGGACGGCGTACCTATCTGGATGCCCTGACATCCCGGATTAACAGCGAACCCGGTTGCCAGCTGCACCTGTCGATACGGCTGGGGGGGCTGCGCGTTTTTGGCGGCAACGAAGCCGCCCTCAAACGTTTGCAGCACGAACTCAGACCCGAGCAGGGCCGCTACCCCATGCGCTTGCATAATCACGCCGCCTTCCATACGCCATTACTCAGCGAGATCGCCGCGCAAGGGCGCAGCCAATTAGGCAGCGACCTGTTTCAGCCACCCGAGTTGCCGCTCATTGACGGGCGTGGCGGGCAATGGTCTCCCTACTCGACCGAGCCTGAAGCCCTGAGGCACTACACCCTGGACCATCAGGTCTGCCAACCCTACGACTTCAGCCGCGCCGTGCAGGTCGCAGTACAGGAGTACGCACCGGATCGCATTATCCTGCTCGGCCCCGGTGCAACCCTGGGCGGCGCCGTTGCGCAAAGCCTGATCGAAATCGGCTGGCGAGGCTGGCAGAGTAAACAGGACTTTATTCACGCCCAGCGCGATACGCCGTACCTGGTATCGATGGGTATTGAAGGGCAACGCGGCCACGTTGTCAGCCCCTGATGCGAAACAGACGAGGATGCCCGTTCGTAAGGCATCCGCACCGTATTCTGATAGCCATCCGTATCTGACAGCAACACGTACTTTGACAACAATCCGTACTCTGACAGTAACGCGTACGATGCCGGCTAGCCTCTACGCCTGGCGCAAGGCCAACCGGGCGCCCCCATCATGTCCGCCCCCCTCCGAATTCAGAACACTAGCTGAATTGATGACCGGTGCATCGGGTCAAAATAGAAGGCAGCGCTGAATAAAACCGTCTATACCTTAGTCACACACTTGGTCTTTGAGCCGGTAACTTTTTAAGCTTTTGTGTTGTCCAACGACGAAAGCACACTGACGATTCACAGTTATAACGCTACACAACAGAGCCGATACAGATACCGATGCCATTACAACACTTGTCCGCTTTCTCCCCTTACCGCCCGCTGCTTACTGCAGTAGCTGCCATGCTGTTACTCGCCCTGTACAGTACAACCACCCGTAGCGCCGAAGTCACCATGTCCTTTGGCGAGAAGATCCCGCCTTACTGCTTTCCAGCGACCGACTCGGGGATCGAATTGGAAGTGATCGGAGAAGCCCTGGCCTATCGGGGTCACGTTCTGAAACCTCGTTACTATCCACTAGCGCGCATCCCGCTGGCCTTTATCGCCGGTGAAGTAGATGCGGCCATGACCGATCTGGGTGAAGATCTGACACAGGCTGGCGGACATTACGCCGAAGCGGCGGTCTGGTACGACAATGTGTTTATCACACTTAAAGAAAACAATATCCGCATCAGCACACCAGAAGATTTATCCGGTTTGAGCGTCATCGCCTTTCAGGGGGCCGCCGACCGTTACCCTGAGTGGCTTGGCGCGGTAGAAGCAGCGGGGAATTACCACGAGGAAAGTAATCAATTCCTGCAGGTATTAACCCTGCAACGCGACCGTTTTGATGTCGTGCTCAGCGACAGAAACATTTTCAAATACCATTCCGGAATTATCCAAAGTTATGCACTGGGAGGCATGAAGCAGATACAAGAACACGAATTTACCAAACCCGACATGCGCGACTACCGGCCAATTTTCCGCGACCCGCAGATTCGTGACGATTTTAATGCAGGGCTTGCCATGTTGCGCAGTAAAGGCCGCATCAAGGCCATTTATGCCAAGTATCTGAACCAGAAGCCCGAAGAACAGCGCTAACAGGCATTACGCGCATTCATACAACGCTACGCCACAAACGAATTGACCCTGCCCGACGCAATCAACGCGCCCCGCGCTCATCTGCAGATACCGCATCAACATTTTGAATCAGCTGGGCATAAAATTTGATCATCAAACCATAATCCTGAATGCCGATGCGCTCATTCACCCCGTGTATGCGTGTCAGATCCTCGGGGCCAAACACGATCGGTGCAAAACGGTAATTGTTGTCCGCCACGCCTTCGTAATGCCTGGTATCAGTCCCGGCCAGCACCAGTCCGGGCGCGAAGAGTGCATTGTCAAACACCTGCTTGACAGTTTTCCCCAGTAGCTGAAACGCCGGCGTATCGATCGCCGAAATTTTCGAAGGCTCACGTGTCCCCGCCGTATTCATGAAATTTACAGCCACAGCCGGATCATCCACGACCTCGCGCGCATGGCTAAGAACCTGCTCAGAATCGTCACCGGGTAAAATCCTGAAATTCACCAATGCCCGCGCCTGAGAAGGCAGAACATTCTCTTTTAAGCCCGCATTAAACATCGTCAGCGCTGTTGTGGTGCGCACCATCGCTGCCGTCGATTTTTTCTGCTCCAGCGCGGACAAGATAACCCCTTCAAACAACCAGCGATTGGCAAACAGCACACGCTTCAATAAACCCATTTCCGGCCCGATATAATCAAACAGCGCGCCACTGGGGCCGGACAACCGGGAAGGCATCTGTTCGGACTCGAGCGCAACAACCGCCTTGGCCAAACGGCCCACAGCGCTCTGGGGGGCGGGCAGCGACGAGTGGCCACCTTCCGCGTCTGCGTCCAGACGCAGCGTAGCGTAGCCTTTTTCAGCCACACCGATAATGGCGGTACGCTGTTTGGCAGGCGACAACCGCTCATCGACGATCAGCATCCCCTCATCCAACGTGAACCACGATGAAATACCCCGCTGCCGGAAGTATTCGGCAATCATTGCAGCGCCGGCGCGCCCGCCTAACTCTTCGTCATGACCAAAAGCGAAATACAGCGTGCGACGCGGAACGAAGCCCTGCAAAATCAGATGTTCAACAGCTTCCAGCAAAGCAAATACCGACGATTTATCATCCAGCGCACCGCGCCCCCAGATATACCCATCGGCAATCGCACCTGAAAACGGCCCATAGGCCCACGCCTGCTCTGTTGCCGGGTCCACCGGCACGACATCGAGATGCGCCAAATACGTTACCGGTTTTAACGCAGGCTCGGTTCCGGGCCACTTATAAAGCAGAGAATGGTGACCGATCGTGGTGGTTTCCAACGTCGCCCCCACACGCGGGAACGCATCTGCCATTAACTGATGCAGTTTTTGAAACGCCCCCGCATCGAAGCTTTCAGCATCCTGAGACGAAACAGTAGCCAGCTTTATCGCCGCCGATAAGCGTTCGGCCACTTGCAGCTCATCAATTTCGATTCCGGCAACCGCCTCCACATTCGTCTGACGCGAGCTGAACAGAAGGGTATTGACTATGATCACGAGTATCAAAACGGCCAGCATGCAGACTATCAGCGTGATCACTCGTTTAATCGACATGACAGCTCCACCCCAAAATTAAAATAACTTACGGCAAAACAACCCGATCAACGGTTGTTTGCCTTCAAGATTCGCCCGTATATGTTGGCCCTGGCATATGTTGGCCCTGGCATAGCTCGGCTCTGCTATATCTCGACTCTGGTACATGCCAAGTCTGCTATATGCCGGCGCAGGCTATCAGACCGATGCGGGGTGAGTAACCGCAGGGATTAAGCCGACGACGTTTGATTAAACCAACCCGTACAACAGCTAAAAAAACAGCCTTTAATCAGCAGCCCCATCGTTTATCTGCAGTCACGACGTTTCCACAACCACTACTCGGTTAGGCATTAAAATAGGCCACGATCAACTCATACAAGGCGTCCGTCGTCATCTCGCCAAAAGGCACAACCGTAAACTCACCCAGCGGATCGCTATCAATACAGGACAGTTGGTAACTCAGACTCCCTGACTGGCCATCATGCAAAATTAAGATAATACGCTTTTTTGATTTCAGGCAATCGATGGTCATGACATCCGCAGGAATTCCACACGCCCGCATATTTTGACTAACGCCGACAATGGGGTCGATATCCGTGAAGTTGTGCTGAATTCTCGCGTGAGCTTCTGTCGCGATATCACATAAAACAGACAACGGCGTTTCTTGCACAATTAATCCTCAATATAATCAATAAGAAAGCGGAATTCACAGATATAAAAGCCAAGGGATATTATCAGAATAGTAACACCCTGCGGACCCGGCAAGCAGCCTTTCCCGACGGACAAGCTCAACGAGCCGAACGAGCATGGGCCAGAGGTTTATGATCGCTCCTGCACAACGCTATAACAGCAGGTTATAAGGACCAACAAAGCGGCCTGTAACCATCACCGAAATACGTTGCCTTTTAGGCTAGTAGGTATACTCTGGAGGAAAACCTCGTTTTGTCATTTATCCTCGATACCTGGCTTAGCGCTCAAATATTGAGGCAGCCAGATGACAGATCTACGCCTGAGTTACCAAACCGTTGAGTTTGGAAAAACCGATATTCACCTCTGTACGCTGCGCAATAATCAAGAATTCAATGACCCCGGCGGTATTGCGGAAAACCTCGGCATATCCTCAGCCTCCTGGCCCATATTCGGCGTGCTTTGGCCATCGGGTCTCGTACTGGCCCACTACATCGCTGAATATAAAACCGGTTCTAAACGTATTTTGGAAGTTGGCTGCGGAATGGCGCTATCCAGCTTGCTGCTTAACAAGCAATGCGCGGATATCACGGCAACTGACCACCATCCGGAAGTACAAAAGTTTTTACAACGAAACGTATCACTGAACGAAGGAAAAGCCATTGCCTTTGAGCGAGTCGACTGGAACAGTAAAAGTGACAACCTCGGCCTGTTTGACCTGATAATCGGTAGTGACCTGTTGTATGAAGAAAATCATATAGAATCGCTGGCCAACTTCATTCAGAAGC
>JBFGYY010000220.1:0-5662 GCA_041587095.1 Motiliproteus sp.
CATAGACCTCTGCGCGGCGTACAACACCACGCGGTAATTTATAAACAGCCGCTGCAACTGATACACATGCCTCCGTACACCACCAGCAGGTAGCAGGGCCGAACGGAGGGTGCGCAACGCCCTGCGAGTCAGAGCAGGGCGAGCAACAACTTAGTGACCGACAAGAAAACAGGCCGGGTGCCGCGCTGGCGGCACGCAGATTACTGGGAAACCAGATGCGCCGGAATGGTGATGCCCTGCTCGCGGTAGTAGCGCGCCGCACCGGGGTGCAGCGGTACCGGCAGACCGTCGATAGCCTTGGCAATGCTCATGGCCTTGGTCGCCTTATGGATCCCGTTCAGGAACGCCAGGTTCTCGTAGATCGTCTTGGTGATCTTGTACACATCCTCTTCCGGCAGGTCGTCGCGCACGGCCAGGAAGTTAGGCTGCGCCACGGTATTGATCGCCTTGCTTTGGCCCGGATAGGTGTTGGCGGGAATGACAAAACGGGTCCAGAGTTTCATACCACCGTTGGCACGGGCCATCTGCTCGTCGGTGAAATCCAATACCGTCAGACCGTCGCCCAGCGCGGCAAACGCCTGGGTCACGGCACTCGCCGGGACACCCGCGGGGGTATTCATACCATCGATCGCGCCGTTCTGCAGGGCGTCGGCGCTGGGGCCGTAGCCCATATAGGCCAGATCAAACTTTTCCGGATCGATGCCCAGTCCGCCGAGAATCTGACGGCCGGACCCTTCGGTACCGGAGTTACGCTTACCGATAGAGAATTTACGCCCTTCCAGCGCTTTCAGGTCATCCACAGTACCGCTTTTGACCAGGCTGGTGCGCAGGGCAAAGTGCTCGACGTTCTGCCACAGCATGCTGATGGAGCGCAGATTTTTCTGGGCGCCGCTGTCCTTGACCTTGCCGGTACCATCCCACGCCCAGGCACCGTACAAGCCCTGCAGAATCGCCAGCTGCGCTTCGTTCTCACGCAGCAATTTGATATTTTCCGCCGAGCCCGCCGAACTGATTGCCGACAGGGAGATCTTCTCTTTCGGCTCCAGCTTTACCTTGGTCAGGGTCGCCAGGGCCACACCCACCGGGTAGTAGGTACCGCCTGTCGACGCGGTAGCCAGAATATAATTACTGTTCGGTGCCGCCACGGCCGGTGCCGTAGCCAGACCCAGCGCGCTGCCAAGAGTCAGAGCCAGACCGACTCCCTTCATAAAACGCCGCTTGCTCGCTTGCATTGAATTATCCTCAATCGGTTATTTGTTGTTATAAAAATCGCCAACAACCTTTAGCAAGGGTGGTGCCAAAACAACCAACAAACATATCCTCTTGAATTAAAACAGGTAATTTTGATCGCAAACGCTAAGCCGGCCAAAATACGCCGACGCTTCCCGCGTGTAATAAGCAAGTTTTTGCTTATTGCACGCGAACTGTTACCAAAACTCCCACTTCAGCCAGCAACGGCCTCGGCAGCGGGACTTTAGTCTTAAGTGAAACAGCCATCACGTTGACAAACGGACCTGGGATCGGCAAAAAATCGCTCATCATCCGGACGATTCGTCCACACACAGCAAGGCACAAGTCACACCGGTATGACCTGCAACGATACTGCGTAGTACAAAACACGCTCGCCCACCGCCTTAAAAGCAGTACTTTGGTACTGGTTTTCTACTCCTTTAGCGCCATGTTTATCAGTTCTTGACGTGAATCAAAACTGTATCTCATACACATCAGTACAGTAGCGTCCTCGATGTACCGACAAGGAGAGCTCATGTTGTCGTCTATAAAGCACGTATCTGCCCCCGGCAGACTTCTTACCCGCGGACTGTGCGCCGTACTGCTCATAGCGTTTGATATCACCTATGCGCTGCAGGCTGACAACTCTCTGCTTGCCACCTCACTGCTTGCCCTGCTGAATCTGGCGCTGCTCACCGAACTCATCACAGGTCTTCGCACGCATCAACGGCAACGCCGCGCATTTGAGGCGCAAAAGTCCAGCCTCGCCACCCAGTTACCAGGGCTCGAAACCGGCACGGCCGAGGACGCGCAAGCGTTGATCGCGTCGGTACTCGCCTATAGCACCCGGCAAGAACAGGCACGCAATGCCGGCCTCGACGCTCTGGCACCCAGCCTGGCACAACTGACCGAGTACATTGAGGGGCAGGATCATTACAACGCAAACCAGCTGAACGTGCTCGAACAGACTCGGTCCGCCATCGAGCAGATCAACGGCGGCGCTCAGGAAATCCTCGACGTGGTGGAGATGATTTGCGAGAGCACGGGCGAAACCAGCGCCTCGATCGAAGACGCTTCCGGCAAAATCAACGCCACCTGCGGTGAAATAACCGCCCAGACCCGACACCTCGATGCTGTTGAAAGCACCCTGCTCACGGTCGGCCAGCAAGTTACCGAGATTGCCGGTTTCCTGAATGTTATCGAAGAGATCGCCGATCAGACCAATCTGCTGGCCCTGAATGCCGCCATCGAAGCAGCCCGAGCCGGCGAACAGGGCAGAGGCTTTGCTGTTGTGGCCGACGAAGTTCGCAATCTGGCCAAGAAAACCCGGGACGCCACCGATTCCATCACCCACAAAATAGAAGGCCTGAACAGCTCGTCAGAAGAGACCCGCAGCCTGATGAGCACGGCAAAAACCGCGCTGCTGGACTCCTCCGCCGAAGTCCAGTCCATCGGCGCCATCGTGGACGAGATCAATTCCGCGTTCAGTGTGGTTAACGAGATGATGAGCGGCGTAAAAGCCTCCTGCGATCAGGAATTCAGTTCCATAAACCAGGTTACCGAAAACCTGAGTTCCATGGCAGATACAGCCCCGCCGATGCAGTCCGGCGAACTCTGCCGGTCGCTGGACCAGCAGATCGCCGGTCTGAGAACACATTAACTATCAGCACAACCGTTTAAAACCAAAGTTTCGCACAACGAACAGTGATTTCACCTACAAGGAGTAACGTATGGCAGCACAACTTCCACCGGTTTCTGATCCTGTCTGGGGAAAGATCATCACCGGCACCAGCGCCCCGGCTTTCAGTCACCTCGCGGTGAAAATGACCCTGAAAAAAGTTCAGATGGCCCATAAAGGCGGACAGCCAATCGCCGCTTGCGCCGCCGAACTGCGTGCCGTGTTCGAGAAGAACAGCACCGCACCCAACATTAAGAAAGACATAGACGCGCTTTAATCGCCATCTGTACATTTTGAAGGAACAAGATCTATGAAAAGCCTAGAACAGACTATCGCCCTGATCGAATCGGGCAAGCCGTTATGGATCTCCGGTCCCGAAGCGGTATTACGCCAGCTTCCCAAAGGTAACTGGGTCGGCGGCACCATCCCCTATTTTATGGATGACGAAGGCGGTCTGGTAACCGACTCACAGCTGGCCGTTACCGAAGCACCCGCGGGCGGCAATGTCACCATTAAAAACTACGATGCTAAAACTCTGGCGAGCATCTACGAGCAGCCTTGCGATCTGGGTTACCTGATTATCCCGGGCATGAGCGAAGTGCATGGCGCCTTTGGCGTTGAGGCACCGAACTACGAAGGGTTCGGCAACTACCCGCTCTTTGGCTGGATTTCCGGGATTCACCTGAGCGATCTCGGTAACGTCACCCCCAAGGTGGTAAACGGCCAGACACTGGAAGTGCGCGATGACCAGGCCATCTGCATGCATGTCAACCTGCCGGCGGGCAAGGTCGCTGAAGTGGATGTAATCACCATCTTCGATCAGGATCTGACCGGCGATGTGATCACCGTCGAGACCGAGGGTTTCACCCACACCGATGTATTGGTCAACGGTGTGGCACGCAATCTGGCAGCCTACGTAGAAGAAAAAGGGATCGACAGCCGCTTGCCGCTGGTCGCCGACTACGCCGGTGCGCAGATCTCATCCAGCTTCCAGGAGATCAAAACCGAGCAGACCAGTTTCTACGCGCCGTTGTTCCCCGGTGTTGAGTACCGCATCGCCAAGCCCGTCGCGAACTATGCACAGCAGCTGCAACAAGAAGTGGATAAGCACGAAGGCCACGCCACGTTCTATTGCAACTGCGTACTTAACTTCCTGTATGGCGAGCTGGAAGGACGCAAATCCGGCAACCTGACCGGCCCAGCGACCTTTGGTGAGATCGCCTATCTGCTGCTCAACCAGACCGGCGTGGCGTTAAAGATCTCCGATATCGCCTGATCACCTGCTTTAACAGGGTACTTCTCTGCGCAACGCCCCGTCGCTATATCCATGTATTAGCCGGGGCGTTTTACCCTCACACCGCCATCATTGCGGTGCCGCCACCGGCTCTGTTCTGTTCTGTTCTGAGCCAGGAAACCTCAACGCCGCCTCCCCCGCTTGCCCCCCAGCGCCCGCTCTCTGGCCCGTTGCTTTTGCGCACCCCGGCTTGCGGTGCGCTTGCTGCGCACCACCCGATCAAGGTCGGGCTCATAACCGGGTAACCACTGCGGCAGCAGACTGCTGCCAAGCACGGCCTCGACCTCTGCCAGCAGATAGTTCTCTTCGGTGCTGACCAACGAGATCGCCAGCCCCTGCCCGCCCGCTCGCCCCGTTCGGCCGATCCGGTGGATATAATCTTCGGCATTAAAGGGCAGCTCATAATTGATCACATACTGCAGCTGATCGATATCCAGCCCCCGCGCCGCCACATCGGTAGCCACCAATGCGCGGATGCTGCCGTCACGAAACGCCTCCAACGCCCGATCCCGCGCCCCCTGGGATTTGTCGCCGTGGATCGCCTGAGTGTTCAAACCGTCTTTGACCATCTCGCTGGCCAGATGATCGGCGCCCTGCTTGGTACGGGTAAAGATCAGCACCTGCTGCCAGTTGCGCGCACCGATCATATGCGAGACCAGTTCGCGTTTACGTGCGGGATCGACGGCGTAGACCACCTGCTCAACCCGTGAGGCGGCGGTGTTGCGCGCATCCACTTCGATCAGCTTCGGTGACTTCAGCAGCGTTTTACTCAGATCGAAGACCGCCTGACCGAAGGTCGCCGAAAACAGCAGCGTCTGGCGTGCGCTAGGAATCGGTTTCAGGATCTTGCGGATATCCTCGATAAACCCCATATCCAGCATTCGGTCCGCCTCATCGAAGACCAGATACTGCACCGCGCTCAGGTCGACCGCCCCGCGCTGCAGCAGATCCAGCAGCCGCCCCGGCGTGGCCACCACAATATCGGCACCTGCGGCCAGTTGCTTGATCTGCACATTCAGGCTCGCACCGCCGTACACCAGCACCGAACGCAGCGAACCGGCCTGCCCGTAATCGACAATGCTGGCGAACACCTGCTGAGCCAGCTCACGGGTCGGCGTTAGCACCAGCGCCCGAACCGGCTGCCCTGCCGCACTCGCCGCCGGTTCCTCGCCCAGTAATTGCAGCACCGGCAAGGCAAAAGCGGCCGTTTTACCGGTCCCGGTCTGCGCCCCGGCCATGACATCCTGACGCGCCAGAATTGCCGGGATAGCCGCCGACTGGATCGGGGTCGGTTCAAGATACCCCTGCGCCGCAACGGCATCAAGCAACTGCTGATTAAGGCCTAACGCTGAAAAACCCATCGTGTTTAATCCTGATTGTGGTGCTGATCGAATAACTGGATCAGCAGGTGGAAAACCGGTCAGAAAAAGTGCGACAACTCTAGCTGAGCGCGCGGCATA
>JBFGYY010000221.1:0-5627 GCA_041587095.1 Motiliproteus sp.
ACCCAAATGTCGATATTCTTGTTATCATCCCTGTCATAAAACTTCAGTACATCTTTGTCAAGAATACGACACTATCCACTCAACTAGCAAACTGCTGGCGTAAAAATAACTCTAAATCCGCAATTTTGCCTTTATCAAACGCGATAATCTTAAAACCAATGTGAAACAAATGTTGCGATAAGCGGCGTGTGTGGACCATTCGGCATTGAACCTGGTAGAAACAAGGACTGTCACCCGGCAAGGTAAACATGACCACCGCCTCTACCGGGCCAGACTTCTCCTGCTTACGCCGTTCCTGAGCCCGAACCAGATAGTGGTAGAACTGACTATCACCAGCTAATAACACGCCTTCGGCCGACAAATTTATCAGCCGCCCTGCCCTGGCCACACCTTCGGTATCAACAACGCCGACAGGTATATCCACATCCAGCCGGGGATGCCGGCGTAACTCAACGTTATACATAAGCATTCACAGCAGCTTATTAAAAAATCGTTTTAAACGAACGCGTTAAACGGTCTTTGCGTCAGCAGAAAAGCATTGCTGACACATTTATATCGGTGGGTGAAAACAGTTCTTTCTACACGCAATACCTCAACCGAGTGTAGTCCGAAGAGGCTCGCTTGGCAAAAACAGGGCCTGCCGCTTGATGCCATCGGCTAATTACCATTAAATGGTGCAAAATAATTACTGACTTAACAAAGCAGGAGGCAAGCATGTCAGCCCAGCACTGGGATGAACGTCGGTTCTGCGAAGACTATTCAAGTACCTGGGAAATATCAGAGAGCGAGGTGCACTATGGCTGGCTGGCGCCCGGCGAAGACAGCCTTAATCTCATCGATATTGATCTCAACAACGCCAACGTACTCGACATTGGCTGTGGCATGGGCGAAAACCTGATCGCCCTGGCCCGCCAAGGCGCCAACTGCCACGGCATCGATATATCCAGCCATATGCTGGACCGTGCGAGACAAAAGCTACAGCGCTACAAAGAAACCATTCATCCGGTACAGCTTCAACAGCAGGATATGCGCCTGACGGATTATTTTCCATCGACCAGCTTTGACCTCATACTCTCGGTCTATTCGATGGAATATCTGGCCTCACCACAGGAGCTGAAAGACCTTTACTACAACCTGTTCAAGCGCCTGAAACCGGGTGGCATCCTTATTTTTTGCTTTTCGCACCAGCTACAGCATGTGCGCCATACTATGCTGGGCAACAGCTCAAGCAAAACAGGCACCGACCCCTTTGCAACGCTGATCTATTCATTCAGGGATGTCGTTAATGCGCTTAGCGATGTCGGCTATCTGGTGGAACGCGTCATTGAGCAGACGACACACAATCCGTCGCGGCTAAGCTACGAAGAGGCACTCGACTTCCCTTACCATTTTCATGCCGGTAAAAACCCTTGTCACCCGCAATTCGACTCCCAAAGCAACAAGGTCCCGCACACGGTTATCTACAAAGCCCGCAAACTGGACTCCCATGGGCTTGAACAAGACCACCAGCTGACCTTCAATTACCATAAAAAACAGATCCGCATCTGGGGTCAGAATCGCAGCATCACCGATTCGAAAACCATTCAATTCGGCACAGCTCTGTTCACCGTGAATACCCTGGCGCCGAAAGACGATGTCGTCGCTCTGTGCGAAGTGGTGGGTTTTACCGTCTCCAATAGTGATATACGTCCCCAGACAGCCTGGCAGCAGCACATAGATCTGGATGGATCGGCAGCCACTCTGGATATCAACGCAAATTCAGTGCAAGCCTTACTGCATGATCGCCTGCTGGCCGCGGAACTTCACCCCAATTATGCACGCAGTCATTTCCCGGGCAATGACGCCATTGAGACGGGCCTCTATATCAAACGCATCGATCCGGTTTATGGCGAGATGAGCCAGTTATTACCCCGGCAACGTTTTGGCATTCTGGTGTTTATCAATGGTGAAGAACCTGCACACGGCACAATCGGGCTGGAAGATATTACGGTGACCCCGGGCGACCATATTCAAGTGATCTATATCGCTACCAACTGGGGAAAGCAGTGGCGACAACGTAAAAAAGCCGAGCAGCAACTGGACCTATTCTGATCCAGTCAATACCGGCTTTAGCGCCTTTAAATTGCACTGCTTTTAGACTGGAGGGCCTTTATGTAGCGCGACCGGCACGGCAAGCGCTGCTCAGGACAGTACCGATTCGAGACTATTCAGCGCCCGCGCCACACCTTCGCTACCACCAGACACGCCCTCAGCCGCAACCGTAACCACATCGCTCAGCCCGATAAAGCCCAACACCGACTTCAGATAGGCATCCTCATGATTCATCAAGGCAGCCGGCGTGCCTGCTGTGTAAGCACCGCCTCTGGCACTCAGTATGGTAACGCGTCGGTTCGCCAACAAACCCACCGGGCCTTTATCGGTATACTGAAACGTCTTACCAACCCGGGCAACCTGGTCTATGTAAGCTTTCAACCCTGCTGTGATCGAAAAATTATGCATGGGCGAACCGATGACGACTTCATCGGCACTCTCCAACTCCGCGATCAGTTCATCGGATAAGCGCAACGCCTGCTTTTGCTCGTCACTGCGGGAGGCCTCCGGCGTATAAAAAGCACCGATTGTCAGCGCATCCAGCTGAGGAGGTGGCGTCGTACCGACTTCACGATACAAAACCTCAGCCGTGCCTTGCTTTTCACTCCAGAGAGCCACGAAACGTTCAATCAGCTTGCGTGTATTTGAACCTTCCAGAAACGGACTCGAATTGATCACCAAAAGTTTCTTCATCATCATTATCTCCGGGTCGGAATGCTTACAGATTTAACCGACCCAAACAGGTTTAACAGACGATTAATTAAAGGTTTCACAGGAACCTCTAATCACTAATGCGCAGCTTAGAACAGCCTGATTCATTAAAAAAACGCATTTTTTTGTCCTGTTGATTCAAAAAAATAGAACAATAACTATTACTGCCCCACTACGCTTCCCGCAGGTATAATGAGGCGTTTTCAGACCTGCTCAGACGACACTTCATGACAGACACCCCACACAAAGACGCGCTGTACGCCTCGCCACTGGACCAAATAGTCAATTTTCGTTTCGACGATCAGGTCGTTGGCGTCTTTTCCGATATGATCAACCGATCTGTTCCGGGCTACAGCACAGTAATTAAATCCATGGGCATACTGGCCGGACGCTACGCACAACCCGATTCGCGCTGCTACGATCTGGGCTGCTCACTCGGCGCTGTCACTCTCGCGATGCACCAGCAGATCCGCCAGCCCAACTGCACACTGGTCGCGGTCGACAACTCGCCGGCCATGATCAAACGCTGCCGTGAACATATCGACGTCGCCAGTGACGGACAGGTGATTGACCTGATCTGTGCAGATATTCGCGATATCGAAATCGACTCGGCTTCGGTGGTTGCAATGAACTTTACGCTGCAGTTTGTTCCCGGCCCGGAACGTCTGGCTTTACTGCAGAAGATCTGGCAAGGCCTCAAACCCGGCGGCATCTTGCTGCTTTCCGAGAAAATAGCTTTCGAGGAACCCGAAATCGACAGGTTACAGATCGAGTGGCATCACGATTTCAAACGCGCCAACGGTTACAGCGAGCTGGAAATCAGCCAAAAACGCACGGCGCTGGAAAAAGTGATGATTCCGGATAGCCTGGAAACGCACCGCAACAGGTTACGTGCAGCCGGATTCAGCACCGTGCACCCCTGGTTTCAATGCTTCAACTTCGCCTCTTTGCTGGCTTTTAAATAATTACCGCTTACGTTCAAGCTTCTCCCAAAGAAAACGAGCTTCTTCCCATGATCGACTTCAATCCGTTTTATCAGGATCTATCCTCCAGCACCCTGGCTCCCTGGCGTGATGAACTCGCCACTGCTATTCAAAACCGTCTGGACTCGGTTAATCATGGCGACCTTCCTGATTGGCTACATGCGCTAAACAACCTGCCAGCGATAAGCGCCAGCAGTGCACAACTGGACAGTGGCACGCTTTTTATCGGTACCGCCGATGATTGCAAAGGCAGCGACACGGAGAAGCTCGAAGCCTGCCTGCGCAGCCTGATGCCCTGGCGCAAAGGTCCCTACGACCTGTTTGGTATTCATGTTGATACAGAATGGCGTTCAGATTTTAAATGGGATCGACTCAACTCGCATATTGCACCACTACAGGGGCGCACCGTGCTTGACGTCGGCTGTGGTAACGGATACCACTGCTGGAGAATGCACGCGGCCGGCGCAAAACGGGTCATCGGCATCGACCCGTCCTGGAAGTTTCTCGTGCAGTTTCGCGCAATAAAACACTATATTGGCCCTAAGCCCGTCGAACTTCTGCCGCTGGGTATTGAGGACCTGCCAGGGCCTATGCGCATTTTTGATAGCGTGTTTTCAATGGGCGTATTTTACCATCGACGCTCTCCGTTCGATCACCTGCAGGAGCTCTGGGATTTGCTGCGACCGGGTGGCGAACTGGTTCTCGAAACCCTGGTGATTGACGGCGACGCCCATCAGACACTGGTTCCCGGTGATCGTTATGCACAAATGCGCAACGTCTGGTTTCTGCCTAGCGCCGACGCCCTGTGCGGCTGGCTGGAGCGAATCGGCTTTACGTCCGCCCGCTGCGTGGATATCAACCAAACCAGCACACTGGAGCAACGCGCTACTGACTGGATGCGCTACCATTCGCTCGCCGATTTTCTCGACCCCATCGATCAAAACTTGACGATCGAAGGCTACCCGGCCCCAAAACGCGCCATTTTTATCGCACAAAAACCGTTTTAGACCGACGAACCGGGCCTGGCGGTTCAGTTTGATCGCAATGAAAGCTCTTCACTTTGCGCCCGTCGCTCAATGCGCCGGGCATCTTCCTCGCTCAGGTAACGCCAGGGAAGAGGACATAGCGCCGGCACCCGTTGTTGAAACTCCCGATACGCCTCACCATGAAACACACATAACTTTTGCTCCTCAAGACGGGAGCCGATCACAAAATAAACACTCATCATGCTATAGCTTAGAAATTGAGCAGCATTCATGTCACGTGTCCACAGAATAACCAGCGCAAAAAAATACCAGGGATGGCGTACAAAACGGTGCCAGTACGAGATCCGTAACCCGCCTTTATCCCGTGGATCGCCCTGCCCTCGGTTCCAGCCCCGCAGCCCACTGAAACCCTCCATCTCATAACTACGCAATGACGCAACAAATGCCAGCACCGCCGCCAGCGCCAGACCATTACTTAGCCAAAGCAGCAGCCCCTCCCAGCGCCACAGCGGCTCAGCATCAAAACGGAACATAAGAAAACCCACCGGTATAAGCAGCACAACCGACAGCATGTTATACAGCAATCGGTATCGAGCCAGCCAAGCCGGAAAGCGCCGTGCAAACCAGTTTTTAAAAGCCAACGACGCCAATACGGAATGAAGGACAAAATAACTAGCCCAGTAAAGAGCCAGTACGACAAGAATCATTAAATCGGAATACATGCGCGCGCTCACTTAATGCAATCGGGAGTGTTCGAAAAATACCATGATTATATATTTCCAGCAGGAACTAAGGCAGGGACTAAACGTTTAACCGGCTCATTCAGAGGGGCAGCGAAGCCATCTGAGCATGACTA
>JBFGYY010000222.1:0-5615 GCA_041587095.1 Motiliproteus sp.
AACCGGATCAGCTGCTGCAGCACCTGATTGGTCAACAATCCGGCTCCTTCCCCCTCCTGCTCACTGATAATTTGCAACAGAATATTCCGGGTAAGGTCTTGACCGGTCTTGGAGTCCTGGACCTGAAACTGCACGTTATCGAGCACTAACTGCTTAACATCCTCAAGAGTGATATAGCAGCTACGCGAGGTATCGTACAAACGCCTGTTGGTATATTTTCTGAGTATTCGCAAAGTCAGTTTTTCCCTTTTTACTTATTCGATAAAATCACACTAAACGAACTATAGCGGATTGATAATTAAAAGCTATTTTTAACCAACACAACCGACAATCTAAGCGCCCGGTTAAGCCACCCATGGCTCAACTCAGCTAATCTTTCGACCCCGAGTTGGACTGACTTGTATAGAGGCTGTAAAGCTGCGACATCAAGCGCTGAAACATCTCAGGCGAGCCACCCTTGTATAGCTGCAACAGACTCAACGGATCGTAACCATCGGCCCCTGAGGCCATCTGTTCACTAACCCTGCCAAGCAGATCGGCGTGAAACTCCTGCATATCGGGCAACCCCATCAACTGCCGCATCTCTTCCGGAGTCATTTCCACATCAATTTTAAATTTCATCGGCTTCACTCTAAGACTGTCGTAACTTAACCTAGAAAAACACTCAGGGGTAGCGTATAAGCATCAAATATTGATCCAGATCGCACAGCGTAAACAGGTGCAAGCTATGCAGGCCGCATCTCTAACTTCAACCAACGCAGTGCCACCAAAAAACCCACCATACTGACCACTGCAGCAAGCCAAAATGCACTCGCTCCGCCAAAGCGCTCCCAAAGCAAACCACTCAACAACGCCCCCAGCGCTCCTCCAGCGCCAAATCCAAAGCTACTGTAAAGCGCCTGACCCTGACCCTGGCATCGCTGTGGGAAAAACAATTGCACCAACGCGATCGCTGCGGCATGCAGACAGCCAAACGTTACCGCGTGCAGCGCCTGCGCAAAGAGCATAACGGGCAAGCTATCCGGGTACAGGGCGATCAACGCCCAGCGCAGCGCACAAACCAGCATACTCCAGAGCACCAACTGCCGCAGACCAATAGCCCCAACAATTCGGTGCATATAAATAAAGATGACGACTTCGGCGACAACACCCAATGCCCATAATAGACCTATATCCAGCTTAGCGTAGCCATAGTCAGCCATATGCAAACTGAAAAACGTGTAATAAGGGCCGTGACCTAACTGTGCGAGAAAGCAGACGACAAAAAAAGCCAAAACCGGAGGACGCCATAAATAGCTGACAAACCCTTGCTGCACGCCATCCGGGGCCGGTAACGGGATATCTTGAAACGATAAAGAAGACAGCCAGATAACCAACATGACGGCCCACATAAAGATCACCAGCAGAACGATTGAGTACCGGTCGATCAACCACCCCAGCAGCACCACAGCGACAATAAACCCCACCGACCCCCAGACACGTATACGACTGTAGAAGGACCGATTTTCGCCGAGACTGGCCAGCGTAAGCACTTCAAACTGAGGCAAGACGGCGTTCCAGAAAAAAGTAAAACCAAACATGAGCAACGCCAGCCCCCAGAAGCTGGAGACCCAGAAGGCGGCGCTGAAAATCACAACCGTCATAAGAGAGCCGAGACGCACTACCCACACCCTGCGCCCGGTTCGATCAGCCAACCAGCCCCAAAGATTGGGCGCGACGATCCGGGTGCCCATCAAAATAGCCATAAGCACACCGACCTCTTCGCCGCTCATGCCTAAAGAATCGAGATAAACACTCCAATACGGAACAATAGCGCCCAACAAGGCTAAATAAAAAAAGTAAAACGAGGAAAGGCGCCGATAGAGACCTGCCGGCACCCCCAAAGAACCGACCACTCAGCTTGCGTTCGCGGGCAAAACTGGCACCGTGCATTCAACGTCACCGTTCTGGCCACGATGACGCAACAGATGGTCAAGTAAGGTTATCGCCATCATCGCTTCAGCAATCGGTGTGGCACGAATACCCACACAGGGGTCATGCCGCCCTTTGGTGACCACCTCAAGCGGCTGACCATGGCGATCAACACTGCGCCCGGGCAGGCGCAAACTGGAAGTTGGCTTCAGCGCGATATGCGCCGTAATATCCTGGCCGGTTGAAATGCCCCCCAAAATACCGCCGGCATGATTGGAAAGAAAGCCTGCCGGGGTCATTTCATCGCGATGCTCGGTCCCTTTCTGGGCAACGCAGTCAAAACCATCACCAATTTCTACGCCTTTTACAGCGTTAATACTCATTAACGCATGGGCCAGTTCCGCATCCAGCCGGTCGAACACCGGCTCGCCCAGACCAACAGGGACCCCACTGGCAACCACGCTTACCCGCGCACCCACCGAGTCGCCGGATTTGCGCAGATCGTCCATATAGCGCTCCATCTCGGCAACCTTTCCGGCGTCAGGACAGAAAAAAGGATTATTCGGCACTTCATTCCAGTCATGCGCGACAGCCTTGATCGGCCCGAGCTGAGACAGATAACCCCGAACCTGAACCCCTTTTTGCGCCAGAACACGCTTGGCGATACCGCCCGCAGCGACCCGCATGGCCGTCTCGCGCGCCGATGAACGCCCTCCCCCGCGATAGTCCCTGAACCCGTATTTATGCTCGTAGGTATAGTCAGCATGACCTGGCCGGAAAGTATCCTGAATATCGGAGTAGTCCTTAGATCGCTGATCAGTATTTTCAATCAGCAAACCAATAGACGTCCCGGTTGTCTTTCCCTCAAACACACCCGACAGGATCTTTACCCGGTCATCTTCCCTGCGCTGCGTGGTATGGCGCGAGGTGCCGGGCTTACGACGGTCCAGATCAATTTGCAGATCAGCTTCACTTAGCGCAATACCCGGAGGGCAGCCATCGACGATACAACCCAGGGCCGGCCCGTGACTTTCACCGAAGGTGGTGACAGTAAACAGTTTTCCAAAAGTGTTTCCAGACATGCGCGAACTCCGCTTTGTCGCTGTAAAAATTCCAAATTGCGCGCCTGCATTAGCAAGGCCTGCGCATGCGATAATTGTAAGTGAGATATTGAATATCGGCGATGAGTAACAAGGCCGGATCAAGCCTCCGGCGATACAAACCGGTCGCGGTATTGCCGCAAATCCTGCGCACTCAGCATGAAGACGCCATTGCCGCCTTCCGGGAGATCGATCCAGATAAACGGCACATCGGGATAGCTTCGCTGCAACGCCTGCTCCGAATTACCCACCTCCATAATGAGAAGGCCATCGTCGGTTAAATAGTCAGCCGCCGCACGCAAAATCGCTCTGGGGCAGTCAAGGCCATCGTGCCCCGAAACTAGCCCCAGCACAGGCTCATGCTCAAATTCGGCTGGCATCGAACTAAAGTCATCGGCATCCACATAAGGAGGGTTCGACACGATGATCTGATACTTGCGCCCCTCAAGCTTAGAAAACAGATCTGACTCGATGGCCTGCACGCGATCGCCCAGGTCATGCCGGCTGATATTCTGTCTTGCCACATCCAACGCATCAGCAGAGATATCCACCAGATCAACGTCGGCTTCTTCAAACAACTGCGCACAGGCGATACCGATGCAGCCACTCCCCGTGCACAGATCCAATACGCGCGATACGAACAGGTCACCCAACCAGGGTTCAAAGCCATTCGCAATCAGCTGACCGATTGGCGATCGGGGGATCAGCACCCGGCTATCAACATAAAAAGGCTGACCGACAAACCAGGCTTCACCGATCAGATAGGGTGCAGGAATACGCTCATCAATACGTCGCCGGATCAACTCGAGAATGGCTTGTTTTTCTTCCATCAGTAAGCGGGCATCGATCACCGAGCGATCCACATCCCAGGGCAAACCAGCTCCGTGCAACACCAACTGAACCGCTTCATCCCAACTGTTGTCAGTTCCGTGCCCGTAATAGAGTTCGGCGGCACGAAAACGACTTACGGCCAGGCGTATAAAATCACGAATGCTATGCAACTCTGTAAGGGCCGGATCAGGCTGGGACATAAACGAACAATCTCGTACAGCCCGGGCATGCTTTTTAAGTGGCAATGCGCACAAGGCAAGTTAAAATGGGGGCTTATAGTAAAGAAATATACACTGGATGACCATGGCAGAAAACAGCCCCCCCCTGGATCAGGATTTCGCTCAACTGCTCGGCGAACCCGTTACTCCCGTTCGATACAACCGCGTCGACCTACCTCGCCGGGGCCCCGGCGCTGACGAGGTACGCTATCGTCGGGCCGCGGCAACGCAGGATACCGTAACGGTACAAGACGGCCTCTCGGATCAGCTTCGAACAGAAGTCGGCAGCGAAGAACCCCTGCTGTTTGCAGCCAATGGGCTACAACAGAGCCTGTTGCGTAAACTCACCAAAGGCCAGATCCCCTGGGAAGAAGGCCTCGACCTGCACGGCCTGCGTGTAGAGGAGGCTCGCGATGAAGTCAGCGGCTTTGTGCGTCGCGCACAACATCAGGGCTGCCGCTGCATTATCATCGTTCATGGCAAGGCACTGGACAGCGACGATTCCCCTGCGCGCCTGAAGTCCTACTTAAATGAGTGGCTGCGACAACTCAATCCCGTACTGGCATTTGCATCCGCCACACCCAGAGACGGGGGAACAGGAGCAGTTTATGTATTGCTTCGACGACACAAAGACTTTACCTGACCTCCGCATTAGCGTAGGTTACGCGCTTTTATCCAAATGGGCCAAAGCATGAAAGACGCCTTTGCCAAGATCATCGAGTCTGTCGGTGAAGATCTAAACAGAGATGGTCTGCTAGACACTCCCGAGCGGGCAGCGAAAGCTTTTGCCTACCTCAACCGCGGCTACCAGCAAAACCTTGACGACGTTGTTAACGGAGCGCTCTTTGAATCTGATAACAGCGAAATGGTGCTTGTAAAAGATATTGAAATGTATTCTTTATGTGAACACCATCTGCTACCGTTTATTGGCAAGTGCCACGTTGCTTACATCCCTTCGGGAAAAGTCATCGGCCTTTCCAAAATAGCGCGCATCGTGGACATGTATGCACGGCGCCTGCAGATTCAGGAAAACCTGACAAAGCAGATCGCCGACAGTATCCAGCAGGTTACCGGCGCCGCCGGCGTGGGCGTTGTGATCGAAGCAAAACATATGTGCATGATGATGCGCGGTGTCGAAAAGCAAAACGGCGTGATGAAAACATCCATGATGCTGGGGCTATTTCGCAACAACAACAGCACTCGCAGTGAATTTCTCTCGCTGATCCGCTGATACCGCCTTTCGAACACGGCATAACTCAATCTGCCGTGTTCGATTCTTTCCCCCGCCCTGCCGGGCCTTACTCTGACAGCAACAGAAATTCGATGCGCTGCTCCGGCACGCCCGGGCTCTGTACCGGCCCCAAAATACCGATAGCAAGCCGCTCGATACGCCCAGATTCTACGCCGCCCACCACCAACTTTGCAGCCACGTCATCGATCCATTGATCGACCTGCTGCCGCGACTGCCCAACCCCGCCTTCTCCCCCGTAGCCAACCAACCATAATTTCGAAGCCGGGTACTGCTGAAGACCTTTCCTGACCTCGACGATAACAC
>JBFGYY010000223.1:0-5612 GCA_041587095.1 Motiliproteus sp.
AAGCCTGAAGCCTGAAGCCTGAAGCCTGAAGCCTGAAGCCTGAAGCTCGGGTCGTTGCCGTTTCGTCCCCAGCCGCTTCGAAGAAGTGAGCTAGTCACTAGTGCCTCGAACCTCTGCCGTCGGGTTATGCTGACAGTACCGATTCAAAGCCCTCAAACTGTGGCGGACCCAGATAGATATCGCGTTTGATTCCGGCCTGCGCGTGGGCCTTACGAAAGGCTTCGGAGCGTGTCCAGCCTTCGAAAGCCGCGTGATCCTGCCAAACGGTATGGCTGACGTACAGGCTTTGTTCGTCGGATGCCGGGCCTTTCAATAACTGAAAGCTGACAAATCCGGGAACTTCGCTCAGGTAGGTATCGCGCTCGCGCCAGATCGTTTCAAATTGTTGTTCTTGTCCCGGCTTGATCCGAAAACGGTTCATGGCAATGTACATGGGTTCCCCTCGCGCTGCGTGATCCGGTGGGTTGATTGTCCCGGCTTAATAGAGCGCTTTCTCGTCGCGCACGACGTCTTTCAAAAGCTCGAGAAACAGTTTGTCGGCATCGCTCTGTACCGCGGGTATTTTCACGCTGGTGGTGGCCGCAATCTTTTCCGCGATGAGGCGGTTTGCATCGGGCTCATTGGCCAGTTCGCGGGCGATCTTCAGGCAGGTTGGTGCGATTTCCGGCTCAACCAGCACGCGTTTGATAAAGACTTTCAGTTCTTCAATAATACGGTCGCGGTTCCGCAGTTCAATTGCGCTCATGGTATTCCTCGTTGTTATTGCACAGGTGCGTCACAGTTACATCACAGTGTCAGGTGGTGTGCAGCCCTCGCGTTATCGCTGACACCCCACCTATGGGGTAACTATAAATCAGAATCGGTGCCTGCCCTAGAAAATCGTGTTATTCGTCTAAAGCCGAGTTGATCCGGTTATCGTTCGGTGCCACAATGACGGTCCTTCTGTTTGGGCAGTGGTGTTTGGGTACCCCCGGCATCATGTGAATTAGGCCATACCGGGCTTACTTCCTTCCAGTCGTACTGGTTAACGTATTGTGCCAGTACATGACCTGAACCTTGTCACCGACCTTTCCTGTCTGGCGACACTCATAATCCCGGTATGCCCAAGATAGACCCGTCTGCATGCTAGACAGGTTTACGCTTTTGTCCGGAGCAGAGTGGCGCGAATGCTATCGCGAAAAGTGTAATTTTTACCGATGCTGCAGACGCCTGTCTGCGTACGACTCGAGGGTGATACACGTGGAACTACTTTCCGGCGCTGAAATGGTAGCCCGCTTTCTGAAAGACGAAGGTGTTGAATACATCTACGGCTATCCGGGCGGAGCCCTTCTGCATATTTACGATGCTTTATTCCAGCAGGATGCGGTGGAGCACATTCTTGTGCGTCATGAGCAGGCTGCAACTCATATGGCCGATGCCTACGCACGCGCAACCGGCAAGCCCGGCGTGGTGCTGGTCACCTCAGGCCCCGGCGCCACCAATGCTGTTACCGGTATTGCCACGGCCTACATGGACTCAATCCCCATGGTGGTTATCAGCGGCCAGGTGATGAGCCATCTGATCGGTGAGGACGCGTTCCAGGAGTGTGACATGGTGGGGATTACCCGCCCGATCGTTAAGCACAACCTGAGCATCAAGCACCCGTCCGAGATCCCCATGGCGCTGAAAAAAGCGTTTTATCTCGCATCCACCGGCCGTCCCGGCCCTGTCGTTGTTGATATCCCCAAGGACATGACCGCGCCTACCGATCGCTTTGAGTATGTGTATCCAAAGTCGGTGAAAATGCGTTCTTACAATCCGGTGACCCGTGGTCACAGTGGTCAGATCAAGAAAGCCGTTGAGCTGATGGTCTCAGCCAAACGCCCGGTATTGCTGGCCGGTGGTGGTGTGATCGCCGCCGAGGCGTCGGCACAGCTGATCGAACTGGCAAAACTGCTCAAGCTGCCGGTGATCAACACCCTGATGGGGCTGGGTGCTTACCCGGGTAACGACCCTCTCTATCTGGGCATGCCTGGCATGCACGGCAGTTACGAAGCCAATACCGCCATGCACCACAGTGATCTGCTGATCAATATTGGCTCGCGACTGGATGACCGCATCACCAACGCCACCGAGAAGTTCTGCCCGACGGCCAAACTGATCCAT
Organism: Motiliproteus sp.; assembly: GCA_041587095.1. Classification (GTDB taxonomy): domain Bacteria; phylum Pseudomonadota; class Gammaproteobacteria; order Pseudomonadales; family Balneatricaceae; genus Motiliproteus. The sequence goes on from JBFGYY010000223.1 coordinate 2,146, forward strand.
GTGGATATCGATCCTTCGTCTATCTCCAAGACCGTCGGAGCCGATGTGCCGATCGTAGGGCCTGCCGATGCGGTGCTCAACGAGATGCTGAAGCAGATCAAGGCGACCGAATTCACCCCGGATGAAGAGGCGCGTAGCACCTGGTGGCAGCAGATTGACGAATGGCGTTCACGCCATGGGGGTCGCTACCTCACTACCGACTCTGAGCTGTTCAAGCCCCAGCAGGTGGTGGAGGCGGTGCACCGGGTGACCGGTGGTGACGCCTATGTTTGTTCTGACGTTGGTCAGCATCAGATGTTTGCGGCCCAGTATTACAAATTCAATAAACCGCGGCGCTGGATCAACTCCGGCGGGCTGGGAACCATGGGCTTCGGTCTGCCCGCAGCGATGGGGATCAAGCTGAGCTTCCCCGACGAGGAAGTGGTTTGTATTACCGGCGAAGGCAGTATCCAGATGAATATTCAGGAACTGTCCACTTGCGCGCAGTATGATCTGCCGGTAAAAATCGTCTGCCTCAACAACCAGTCACTGGGCATGGTACGACAGTGGCAGGATCTTAATTATGAGAGCCGTCATTCGCAGTCCTATATGAAGTCGTTGCCCGACTTTACCAAACTGGCGGAGTCTTACGGCCATGTTGGTGTAGAGATCGGACCTGGCGATGATCTGGATGCGAAACTGGCCGAGGCTTTCGCGATGAAAGACCGTCTGGTGTTTATCAATGTTCATGTCGACCCTTACGAACACGTTTATCCGATGCAGGTGCCCAAGGCGTCCATGCGTGATATGTGGCTGAGCAAAACGGAGAGAACTTAACATGCGTCACATTATTTCTGTTCTGCTGGAAAACGAAGCCGGTGCCCTGTCACGGGTGGTGGGTTTGTTCTCACAGCGTAACTTCAACATCGAGTCGTTGACAGTGGCACCCACGGAGGATGCAACCCTGTCGCGTCTGACCCTGACCACCGTTGGCAATGACCGTGTTATTGAGCAGATCACCAAGCACCTCAACAAGTTGATCGAAGTCGTCAAACTGGTCGATCTGACCGAAGGCGATCATATCGAGCGTGAATTGATGCTGGTGAAAGTTAAGGCGGTTGGAGCTCAGCGCGCGGAAGTGATGCGCAATGTGGAGATCTTCCGTGGCCAGGTGGTCGACGTCACCAGTTCGGTGTATACGGTGCAGCTGGCGGGTGAGAGCGATAAACTTGATGCGTTTATCGGTGTTATCGGCCTGGCGAACGTGCTGGAAACCGTGCGTACCGGTGTCAGTGGCATTGCCCGGGGCGAAAAAGTACTCAGTCTCTAAAGCGATTTGCGCTGCCATATAAAGCCACCTCCGGGTGGCTTTTTGCGTTTTAGGGAGGCATGAAAGGCTCGTGCAGCGCTCTGTTTTGACTGTTAAGACGCTTCAGCTTGGTGTGTTCAGCAGCGACCAGAATGCGCGGATCAGCGGGCTTTTGAGCTTTTTCTCGAGGGTAAACAGGCCGACCTGATAACCAGCCAGTTGGGGCGTGACAGGTAATATCCGTACCCGCTCAACCAGCGGGCTGTTATCCAGCACGATCTTGGGTACCACGCCGACGCCGAATCCCAGGCTGACCATACTGACAATGGCTTCATTGCCGGCTACCTGGGCATAGATGGTCGGCTTGAGGCCTTTATCCCTGAACCAGGTGTTGACGCGCCGCCGTGCCAGCCCGCCTTCGGACAGAATCATCGGCACCTCCCCCCAGCGTTCGCTCCCCAGCGATTGTTCGAGGCTGGAGTCGATACTGGCTTCCTGCGCGGGGGCAATAAAGACCAGAGGCGAATCGGTCATGGGCTTGAAGGCCAGACCGCTGGCCAGGCTGTCGGGGCGCGCAGCAATGGCGATATCTTCATGCCCGGCTAAAATTCTGGCGATGGCCAATTCGGGGTCGCCGGTGTGGAGCTTGATTTCGATGCGCGGATGGCGGCGGCGAAATTCGCTCAGAATGGAGTACAGGAAGCTGTAACTGGCCGTGACAGAACAGTAAAGGCTGACCTCCCCCTGTAGCTCCCCCTGCTGCGCCTGCATGGCGTTGCGTAACAGGTCCCATTGCATCAGGGTGTCCCGGGCATATTGCTGGAAGCGACGTCCTTCGGGGGTGATACGCACCTCGCGATTATCTCGCTCAAACAGTGCTACCCCCAGCTCCTCTTCCAGCTGCTTAATTGTCCGGGTCAGCGTCGAAGGGCTGACATGACAGATCTCACTGGCGCGACTGAAGTGCAGGGTTTCTGTCAGGGCGAGAAATTGTTTGAGTGGCTTTAAATCCATCGAGTCTCTGTCTAATAGGGCTGTGATTCAGATAATAAGCAGAATTTATACCATTTTATGGGTGAAGGGCGACAGGGGGAGGCTGATAGTGGTGAGCAAGCGGATTCCCGCCAGCGTGTAAGGCTTCTCTACAGTGACGCTAGCCGTTGTGCCAGTGTCCGGGATGGCGTTGGTGAATAAGCTGGAATTGTTCTTTTTGCGCGACGGCGGCTTTAACGCAATGGCGATCGAACAAGCTGCCCGATTCACTGAGCAGGTAACGGAAGGCGTCGTCTACCGACCAGCTGCTTTTGTAGGGGCGTCGGTGGGTCAGTGCATCAAACACGTCTGCGACGGCGACGATCCGGGCCTCTATCGGAATATCATTGGCTTTCAGCCCCTGTGGATAACCCGAGCCGTCCTGGCGTTCGTGGTGATGGGCGACAATATTTTTCAGAATATCGATATGGTGCAGGTTGTCCAGGGCAAACTGGCTGATCAGGGTGTTGGTTATTTCAACGCCTTTACGGACATGGCCGCGGACAATGTACAGCTCTTCATCACACAGGCGGGCAGGCTTGAGGAGAATACTGTCGGGAATGGCCACTTTGCCGATATCGTGCATCTGTGCGTACTGATAGATATATTCGACCTGTTCATCACTAAGTTGATTTTTCTTTGCAACCCCGGCGGCAATAAGTCGTGTGTATTGCGCCATGCGGGTCAGGTGGTCCGGCGTTTCTTCGTCGCGTTGGCGGCTAAAGTTTCGCGCGGTATGCAGTGCGCCATCCAGGGTCTTGATGGCAAACAGTTGACTGAAAATCAGCGCGGTGATTAATTGCGCGTAAGTTTGCAGGTGGGTGGTAACCTCTTCAGAGAAATAGTTTTTTTCATCCGAGTTAAAGAAAAGGAAGCCAAGAAAACTCTGGTTGTAGCGTAACGGCAATGTATAGCTGGAGCGGTAACCGGCCGAAATGAGCTCGCGGGTATGGTGGCTCGTGACTGAGGCCGGAGTCTGGAAACTGGCGATATCCTCCAGTATTCTGGGTTTGTTAGAGATGGCTATTGCCTTCAGTGACGGCACATCGTCCAGACGTGCCTGATAACCCATAAACGTGGATTCCCGTTCGCAGCTATCGGAAAAGTTGTTCAGCATGCCGGTGGTTTCATCATACAGGGCGATCGA
>JBFGYY010000224.1:0-5582 GCA_041587095.1 Motiliproteus sp.
GCCGGGCTTTTGCAGCAGCTGCAGCAAGGCCAGATCGACCTGATCGCAGGTATCGCCCATACCGAGGCGCGCGACCGCCTCTATGACTTCACCCATGAGCCGATGTTCGTCAATTGGGGCCAGGTCTACGTGCGGGATCGTTCGATTCAATCCCTGCTCGACCTGCGCGGCCGGACCATCGCCGGCAGCGACGCAGATATATACAGCCTTAGCTTGCAGTCGTTGCTCAGGCAATTCGATCTCGATGCCAGGTTCCTGTTTCTCGATACCTACGAACAGGCGCTGGATGCGGTACAAGCCGGTAACGCAGATGCTGCCATACTGTCGCGCAGCAACGGCAAACAATTTGAATCCAGCTATACGCTGGTTCGCAGCCCGATCGTCTGCTGCTCCATGGAGATCGGTTTCGCCAGCGCTGAAGGCCAGCACGGCGAACTGCTGCGCAAAATTGATGCACACCTGAGCCGCCTCAAATCGGACAACGGTTCCTATTACTTCCAGGCACTGGATCGCTGGTACGGCGAAACCCGACCCGAAGCACTGCCTGCCTGGGTACCCAAGATCATTGGGGGCCTGCTCCTGGGGTCGGTATTACTCTGTGCAGCTGTCGTGCTACTGAGAAACAAAGTTCGCGAGCGCACCCGTAAACTTCAGGATGCTTACAACTCTCTCGATGAGCGGGTGCGCTCGCGCACCGAGGAGCTGTATCAATCCAACCAGCAGCTGCGCGATGAGATTAACCTGCATAAGATGACGCAGAAAAAACTGCACTACCTCGCCACCCACGATCCGCTTACCGATCTCCCCAACCGCCGCTGGTTCAGCGAGCGGCTGGAAGAAAATATCAAACGTGCCAAGCGCACCCGGCAACACGTTGCCGTGCTGTTCCTCGACCTGAACGCCTTCAAACCCATTAACGACACCCATGGTCACGACTTCGGTGACCTGGTGCTGAAGGAAACCGCCGCGCGCCTGCGCAGCTGCCTGCGCGAGGTCGATCACCTGGCCCGTCTCGGCGGGGACGAGTTTATTATCATGCTGCCGGATATCCAGCAGCCGTCCGCCGTCTTCGTCGTCGCCGAAAAGATTCTGCAACGCTTTCGAACGCCGTTCGATATTCAGGCTATCCGCTTAAAGGTGGGCATCAGTATCGGTGTCGCCATCTCCCCCGATCAGGGCGCCAGTGCCGACTTGCTGCTGCGCAATGCCGATCTTGCCATGTATCAGGCCAAGCAGGCCGGTGAAAACCAGTACCGGGAATTCACCCCGGCTCTCGAACCGGCCGGCAATACCGCAAAGGTCACCAGCGACTAACCGCCGACGCTCAGCACCACTCTTACTGCCGAGTCACTCACTGTACAAGCTGCTTGAATTCAGGCATTTTGACCGCATAGTTGCATAAGACGGTCGCAGCCCGTGACCGCACCTACTCATACACTACCGAGGAAGTCCGCTATGTCTGCCAACAGCAAAGGGCCTGACAGCGCCAAACTACAGCAGATCATCAGTCAATCCTTGCAGACCCAGACGCAGCGGGAAGCGGGTTACCGGGACAAGTCCCTGAAAATGTACCCCTGGGTGTGCGGACGTTGCGCGCGCGAATTCACCCGCGCCAATCTCACCGAGCTGACCGTTCACCACCGCGATCATAACCACGACAACAACCCCCCCGACGGCAGCAACTGGGAGCTGTTGTGCCTGTACTGTCATGACAACGAGCATAGCCGCTATGAAGATACGGCCAAGTACAGCCAGACAATCCCCGGCGGCGATGCCCGCCAGGCGGCAACCAGCCAGCCATTCGCCAACCTCAAAGACCTGCTGAAAGGCAAGTAATCACCCGCCTTCCCCACGGCGGGTGCCGCAGATTTCCATTCCCGGGACTGAACCGAATGACGCCGTGCTGAAAACCGCGTCTTTCGGGGCACATCCAGAGCACATCCGGAGAATATCTAAGTCACGATGCCAAGCACGTTCAGGCCTGCTTGCAGTACCTGCGCGGATGACTCCCCATAGATCCATATCAATGGTAAGGTAATTAACGGGCCAGTCGCTGGCCGTCAGACGACAACGGGTGTTAGTTTATTGGCTCAAGAATAGAATGCAGCGCTGTGCATTAACCTGCGGGCCTAAGCGTTCAATTGTTTGCTTCTGATATACGGGGAGCCCTGCGCCGTTGCAGGGCTGATGTCTCTTTATAAAAAAAACAAGAAGAACTCATGCAATCCCATTCACGATCAAACAAGCTCCTGCAAATGAACCGGTACGTTATCAGTGCATTAATGTTTGTGCTGGTTGCGGGCCTGGGTGTTTACTGGAGCCATATCAGCCAGCGCGCCATCGACAATGAGCAGCGCCTGCTGATGAATGAGATCGTCAATGCACAGGCCGCCACGATCGAACGTCGACTGGCACAAGCGCTCTCCTCCACCCGCATCATGGCGGTCGAAGTTAAACAGCAACAAGGGATGATCGATGATTTCGACAGCTACGCAGCCGAAGTGCTGCTCTCGGTTGGCGGAGTATCCAATCTTCAGCTGGCGCCCGGTGGTATTATCGAAAAGATCTACCCGCTCAAGGGTAACGAAACAGCCCTTGGCCACAATATCCTCAAGGATGACAGTCGCCGGCAGGAAGCGCGGCTGGCCATTGAAGAGCGTCGTCTTACTCTGGCGGGCCCTTTCGAACTGATACAAGGCGGCGTGGCGGTAATCGGTCGCAACCCCGTGTTCCTTGGCCCTCCCGGCGATGATGCATTCTGGGGGTTTACCTCGGCACTGATCTTCCTCGATGATCTGCTGGCGGTAACGGAGCTGAACCAGCTCCAATCCAAAGGTTATCGCTATCAACTCACCCGAAACCACCCGGATACCGGACAGCCGGATCTGATTTCGGCGTCAGAAAAGCCTGTTTCCGGTATCCAGCAAGCCATTAACATTAAAGTTCCGAACGCCGTCTGGACGCTGACCATGAGCCGCCCGGCCCCGAGGGCTGACTGGATGACCGGATTAGCCTATCTGGTTTCGTTACTGGCCGGCCTGTTAACGGCCTGGATAGTCAGTTTTGTCCTGCAGCAACCGGAAAAACTCAAGGAGATCGTCCGGCAGAAAACCGCCGAACTGGAGGAACTGGCCTTTTATGACCACCTGACGGGACTCGCCAACCGACGTCTGCTTATTGAGCAGCTGACACAGGTCATCCGTCAGAGCGCCCGCGATAAACATGCGGCCGCGTTGCTCTACCTTGATCTGGATGACTTCAAACGCGTTAACGATTCGCTGGGTCACGAGGCCGGAGACCGGCTGCTGAAAAATATCTCTGACCGACTCACCTCAATCGTCCGCGAAAGTGACATTGTCGCCCGGCTCGGCGGCGATGAGTTTGCGGTGTTATTGATCGACGCAAAATCGCTGCGCGATGTCAGCCGTATCGCCGAAAAGCTGATCGAGCAGATCGAGAAACCGGTGCCGCTGGATAACAAGGAGTTTATTGTCTCCACATCGGTAGGCATCACCATGATTCCCACCGACGGTCATGATGCCACAACCCTGCTGAGTAACGCCGATATTGCCATGTATGCCGCCAAGCGTGCAGGCAAGCGCAATTTCCGCTTTTTCGACCAGGCGATGCAGACCAAAGCGCTGGAAAAAATGCAGGTTGAAGAGGATCTGATCGTCGCCATCAGCCAAAATCAATTCGTTCTGCACTATCAGCCCCTGCTCAATCTGAGTGACAATTCACTCTGCAGTTTTGAAGCCCTGATTCGCTGGCAACACAGTGAATCATCACTGCTCTATCCGGACAAATTTATCAGTATCGCCGAAGAAACGGGCAAGATTGTCGATATCGGCTATTGGGTTATCCGCGAAGCCTGCAAGACAATAAAAGCGCGCGCCGTGGATCACGACAAGCGACAGCGCATCGCGGTCAACCTGTCGCCCCGCCAGTTCAACGACCCGGATCTGCTGGTGAATATTCGCGATATCGTGCGTAGCGAAAATATCGATGCCCGCAGCCTGGAGATCGAAGTCACCGAGTCGACACTGATGAAGGATATCAGCGTTGCGATCGAGGTTCTGAGTGAACTTAAAAGCATGGGCATTACCATCACCATCGACGATTTCGGTACCGGCTACTCGTCGCTGGCAATTCTGAAGCAGCTGCCCGTGGATAAACTCAAGATTGATCGCAGCTTTGTGATGGATCTTGAATCGGATCGTAACGATCAGGAGATCGTGCGCGGCTTAATTGCCATCGCCCATACGCTCAAGATCAAGGTCGTCGCGGAAGGGATCGAAACCAAGGCGCAATGCCGCCTGCTGCGCGAATACGGCTGTGATTTCGGTCAGGGCTTTCTGTTCAGCAAGCCTTTGCCGATTCAAGCCTTCCAGACCAAACAGGTCTTTAGCGTAAAATCGGAGGTCGCCACTCAGAGCTGATAGCCCCCCGAATCAACACCGTTCACCTGGGCATGGCGCTTGTGCTAAAGTTTCGCCATTCACGGCGAGGGCATGCACTGACCACGAAAGCTTACCACGACGGCTGGCCAAGACGGCTTGTCACAACTGCGTCCCCCCATCAGACTCACCACCGCGACAACCCAGGCAGAAAAACTATGACTTCAGGCTTCTCAACCACAGGCACCCTCTACATTCTTTCTGCCCCATCCGGTGCCGGCAAAACCAGCCTGGTGAAAGCACTGCTCAAGCAGGACAACCGGGTACAGGTATCGGTTTCACATACAACCCGCGCACCACGCCCCGGTGAAGTGAACGGCGTCGATTACCATTTCTCCAGCCACGCGACGTTCGACAGCATGATCAGCGCAGGCGCGTTCCTTGAGTATGCCGAAGTTTTCACCAATAAATACGGCACGGCGCAGCAGACCGTTGCAGCGATGCTTCAGGCCGGCACCGACGTGATCCTGGAGATAGACTGGCAGGGCGCTGAGCAGGTCCGAAAACTGATGCCGGCGGCAATCTCGGTGTTTATTTTGCCCCCTTCCAAGGAGGCCCTGCAGCACCGGCTGACCAATCGCGGCCAGGACAGCAGTGACGTAATTGCCGGTCGTATGGCACAAGCGGTCAGCGAGATGTCCCATTACGGCGAATACGACTTCCTGATAATCAATGACGACTTCGAGCTGGCTCTGACCCAGCTGCAGGCGGTATTTACCGGCCAGCGTCAGCGCACCAGCGTGCAGCAGCAATGTCATCAAAAACTGATCAGCCAACTACTGACCTGACTATTAACGCCGACGACCCAGTTCAGATCAACGCCGAACCTGCCTGAGCCTTGCCAAGGCAGGTACTTTCGCCCTATACTGGCGCGCTGATTTCTTGGTCCTGTGATTTAGGGGTCAAAAAAATTTACAATCCCGTTGAGGTTTACTATGGCACGCGTTACCGTTGAAGACTGTCTTGAAAACGTTGAAAATCGCTTTGAACTGATCATGGTGTCAGCCAAGCGTGCGCGACAGCTGGCGACTGGCGGTATGGAACCCAAGGTAGCCTGGGAAAACGACAAGCCAACCGTCGTTGCCCTGCGTGAGATTGCTGATGGCCATATCGACGCCAGCATCC